>JAEWAA010000527.1 GCA_023391955.1 Bacillota bacterium
GGCTGTTTGCCAACGTAACGAATCTGAGCCACGCTATTGCTTACGTTCTGGTTCTTCTCAGTGTCTTTGAGCCGGAATAAGGCTCCCCAGATTCGTTACAACCCGGAAGAGGGGCCATTTGAGCGAAATAGCGTGGCTGAGATTCGTTAAAAAAACCACACCCCCGTTTTTCTGCACGCTGTCCGCTCACTCCCTTTATACGAAAGCGCCGCGTCTGCCCCGGCATTTTCATCCCTGGCGATGCTTGCTAGCCTGAGTGTCCAATTTTTGCACATCCCCAGCAGTCGTCACACCTTATCCACAGAAACAAAAGCAAACGGATGCTATAATAAAAATAAACAAAGGCAAGGAGGAATGAAAGGGTTTTCATATCACATGTTTACATTTGAAAAATATTTACTATCACTTTAAAATTATTATTCAAAACGAAACAAAACCATGTTAGAATGGTCTCGTATAATCATTTTCCTATTGTGGACAAAGATGAAGGAGGCATATGGCATGGTGGCGAATCGTTGGGTGATGGAACAAGCGGCAGGATTGAAGCCGGGGTTGGATGAACTGGTGTACCGCTCGAATCTGTTGGGCTCGGATCGGTCAGTAGCCAACTGGGGCGGCGGCAACACCTCTATGAAGACCGTTGTTGAGGATTTTCGCGGGCGTCCTGTCAATGTCATGTGGGTAAAAGGAAGCGGTTCCGACCTGGCAACCATGAAAGCGGGCCATTTTACCGGACTCCGGCTGGATGATATTGCCCCGCTGTTTGAGCGGGAGGATATGAGCGACGAAGATATGGTGGCGTATCTGGCCAATTGCATGATCGACTCCAAACATCCCAGAGCCTCCATCGAAACTCTGCTCCATGCATTTTTGCCCTTTGAGCATGTGGACCATACCCATCCCGATGCCATTATCGGACTGTGCTGCGCCGATAACGGCAAGGAGCTGGCCAAGCAAATTTACGGCGACCGCTTCGTGTGGGTGCCCTATATCCGGCCAGGGTTCCGTCTCTCCCGGATGATCGCCCAGGGTGTGCGGGACAATCCCAACGCCGAGCTGGTGCTGATGGAAAAACACGGCCTGGTCACCTGGGGCGCTACCTCCGAGGAATCGTATCTGAAAACCCTGGCCATTATCGGGGAAGCGGAAGCTTTCATTGAGGCCCGGGTGAAGGAAGAGGCCTTGTTCGGCGGCTTGAAGACAGAGCCCCTTGCGCCGGAACGCCGGCGGGAGATTGCGGCGGCCGTTATGCCGGTGATCCGCGGTGCGGTCAGCGACGGCAAGCGGATGATTCTCACCTTCGACGACGGCGAGGATGTGCTGCGGTTCGCCGGCAGCCGGGATGCAGCGAAGCTGTCCCAGGTAGGGGCGGCCTGTCCGGACCATCTGGTGCATACCAAGATGAAGCCGCTTCTGGTGGACTGGGACCCGTCCTCCGGGGATGTGGAAGCCCTGAAGGAAATCCTCAAGGCGGGCGTGAGCCAGTATAAGGAAGAATACAAGGCTTACTTCGAACGCAACAAGAATGAAGGCGACAAGATGTTTGAGCCTGCTCCCCGGGTGATCCTGATTCCGGGTGTGGGTATGATCAATACCGGCAAGAGCCACGCCATGTCCCAGGTCAGCGGCGCGTTGTACCACCGGGCTATCGCGGTTATGCGGGGAGCGACGTCCTTGGGCGAATTCGTTTCCTTAAGCGAAAATGAGTCCTACAACGTGGAATATTGGCCGCTGGAGCTGTATAAACTGACGTTGGCTCCGCCCGAGGCAGAATTTTCCCGCCAGGTGGTGCTCGTCACCGGAGGCGCCGGAGGCATCGGCAGCGCCACCTGCCGCAGGCTGGTGAAGGAAGGGGCCCATGTGGTCCTGGCCGACCTGAACTTGGAGGGGGCAGAGAAGGTGGCCGAGGAGCTAAACGCCCAGTTCGGTCCCGGACGCGCCTTCGCTGTGAAGCTGGACGTGACCAAGGAAGACCTGGTGAAGGAAGCCTTCCGCGCTACGGCGCTTCAATACGGCGGCGTGGATGTGGCAGTGAACAATGCCGGTCTTGCCACCTCCAGCCCCTTCGACGAAACGACGCTGGATGAGTGGAATCTCAATATGAATGTGCTGTCCACCGGGTATTTCCTGGTGGCGAGGGAAGCCTTCAAGGTAATGAAGGAGCAGGGCACCGGCGGGAGTATGGTATTCGTGGCCTCCAAGAACTCCGTCTATGCCGGCAAAAACGCCTCGGCCTACAGCACGGCCAAGGCTGCGGAAGCCCATCTGGCACGCTGTATCGCCGCTGAAGGCGGGGAATACGGCATCCGGGTGAACACCGTTCTGCCGGACGCCATTCTGCAGGGCTCAGCCATCTGGAATTCCCGGTGGCGGGAGGAGCGGGCTGCCGCTTATGGCATAGCTCCTGATCAATTAGAGGAATATTACAAAAAACGCACCACGCTTCTGGTCAATATTTATCCGGATGACATCGCGGAATCCATCGCCTTCCTGGCCTCCTCCAGGTCGGCCAAAACCACCGGCTGCATGATTACGGTAGACGGCGGGGTGCCTGCGGCGTTCACCCGGTAATAGACCCGGCGGCGTCGGGCAACTATAATCAGGCATGGGCTGTCCGGATTCCCCGCTCCTCGAGGCGGGCGCTCCGGCAGCCCTTTGCCGCAAAAGGCGGTGCACGTTACGATGAAGAAGGAAGTACATGTATTGGCATTTGATTTGGGTGCAAGCAGCGGCAGAGCCATGGTCGGCACCCTGGACAAAAGCGCTCCTGAAGCGCCGGTTTTGCGGCTTACCGAGGTTCACCGTTTTCCCAATGAGCCTGTGCAGGCCGGGTCCCATCTGTATTGGGATATTCTCCGGCTGTTGCATGAGCTGAAGCAGGGCTTCCGCAAGGCTTCCGAGGGCCGGGCCATTGAAAGCTTCGGCATCGACACCTGGGGAGTGGATTACGGGCTTCTTGGGGAAGACGGGGAGCTATTGGGCAATCCATATCATTACCGGGATGCAAGAACGGACCACACAGTAGAGAAAGTCCATGCTATAATAGGAAAAAATGAGTTGTTCCAAGCAACGGGTCTGCAGCCCTTGACCTTCAACACCCTGATGCAGCTGCATGCGGCGGTGGAGCAGAATTCCGTGGCCTTGCGCGAAGCCAAGGAGCTATTGTTTATCCCCGACCTCCTCCTGTATCTGCTGACCGGTGTTAAACAAAGCGAATACACCATTGCCTCCACCTCCCAGCTGCTGAAGGCAGGCACCCAGGAATGGGACAAGGAGCTGTTGGCGAAGCTGGGCATTCCTTCGGATATCCTGCCGCCGGTGGTCATGTCCGGCCAAACAGTGGGTGAGCTGACCGAAGCCATCCGCGAGGAGCTGAAGCTTCCGCCGATCCGCGCCGTAGCTGTGCCGGAGCATGATACCGGCGCCGCGGTGGTGTCCGTACCGGTGGATACGGACGAAGAGGTGGCGTATCTGATCAGCGGCACCTGGTCCCTGTTCGGCACAGAACTGGCACAGCCGCTGCTGGACCCGCGGGTACTGCCGTTGGGCTTCTCCAATGAAGGAGGCATGGGCGGCACCGCACGGACCTTGAAGAATATCATGGGCCTCTGGCTGATCCAGGAATGCAAACGCTCCTGGGATCAAGCCGGAGAAAACCATTCCTTCGCCGATCTGGTGGTGCTGGCGGACAAGGCGCCTGCCTTCCGGTCCTTCATCAACCCGGACGATCTGTTGTTCCTGCCCCCGGGCGGTATGCCGGAGCGGATTCAGGAATACTGCCGCCGCACGGGCCAAGCGGTGCCGGAGAGCATCGGCGAAATCACCCGCACCATCTATGAG
>JAEWAA010000187.1 GCA_023391955.1 Bacillota bacterium
GATCTACACTTATGCGATCGGCGGCACCGTCAGATGAGTATACCAGACAGGACTACGGCACCGAAAGTCTGATTAACCGCCACGGCCGGGTGGAGCAGGAGCAATTTATCATCGGGGAGGCGGCTTACCGCACCGTGGTGGTGCCCCCGTGCGCTACATTGAGCCGCAGGACGCTGGAGCTGCTGAAGCGGTTTGCGGCAGAGGGCGGCAGGCTGGTTGCCTTCTCGCCATATCCGGTTTTGGTGGATGGCGAGTATGATCCGGAGCTGCAGGCACTGCTGGAAAAAGCGCTCCGGCCGGAGTGGAGCCCGGAGGCAATGCTGGAAGCGGTTGGCGGCTCAAAGGCTTCTTTTATCCAAGTGCGGGACTTGTCCGGAACGCCGGTTGTATCCGACGACGTGAATGTGCAGACGCTGGAATGGGCGGGTTACCGGGTTTATTATCTGGTGAATTCCGGAACGGAACGTTACGCTCAGGCCCAGGTGGAGTTAAACCGGAGCGGCAAGGTGGCTGCTCTGGATCTGAAAACCGGCAAGCTGCTTCCGCTGGAGCAAGAGGAGGCGGGCGGGAGTGTGAAGCTGCGCCTTGACCTGCTTCCAGCTGGTTCCTGGGTGCTGCTTCAGGAGCAGGGGCAGGCAGACCGGATTCTGCGGGATGGAGCCCATCTCTCAGTGGTTGCCACATCCAGCCCATCCGCCGATGAAAGAGGACTGGCTCCAGCCGGATGTGGGGCAGCACCAAGCTTCCCCATTTTCACGCCGGACCCCTCCTTATCTCCACGCTCATCCCCATCCGTCCACATGCTGGAACTGAACCAGTCCTGGAGGGTGACCGCGCTGGACTTGAACAGCCTTACCCTGGACTTCTGCAGGCTGCGTGTGGAGGGCGGGGAATGGTCGGAGCCTCAGCCCGTTATTCTTCTTCAGGAGCAGCTATTGGCATATGGGCGCCCTGTACAGGTGGAGCTGGCCTTTCAGTTCGGCGTGGCATTCGATACGAACGCGGACCGTCCGCTTTTTTTGGCGGTGGAAAAGCCCGGCAGCCTCTCCATCGTGCTGAACGGGCAGCCTGTGGACACGGCGGACTGCGGCTGGTGGCGGGATCCTTCTTTCCGGAAGCTCAATATTGCAGGACTGACGGTGCCGGGCCTCAATACGGTAGTAGTGAAGACGCTGTATTACAACTCACCCGAAACCTATGAGGCCTTGGAGAAGGCCCGCCGGTTTGAATCGGAGGGCAACAAGCTGAAGGTGGATACGGAGCTGGAGAGCATCTATGTTATAGGCGCTTTTGGGGTAACCAGCGAAACCCCGTATACGGACGGCGAACGCCGGGCGGTGTTTAACGAGGGGCCGTTTACGCTGATGGAGCTGCCGGAAAGGGAATCCGGCGGCGATCTGGTCCGCCAGGGCTTTCCCTTCTACGCGGGCAGGCTTCAGTTGGAGATGACCCTCCCCTTGGATCTGGCGGGAGCAGGAGCAGCCCGTTGGGTATTCGGCGGGGTGCCGGATGCCGCTGTTTGCCGGCTTACCATCAATGGGCAGGAAGCGGAGCGGTTCCTGTGGGAGCCTTATGAGGCAGACATTACGCCGCACCTGCGGCAGGGGGAGAATACCATTACCCTGGAGCTGGCCAACAGCTGCCGCAATTTGCTGGGACCCCATCATCATATCAAAGGTGAGGTATTCAAAATCGGTCCCGACAGCTTCAAGGATAAGCCAGGCTGGACGGACAAGGATATTCCGCCGGGCACCAGCATTTGGACGGACCGGTACGCCTTCGTCCGGTTCGGCCTGCCGGGTGCGCCGCGGATTGAGCTGAGCCGTGCGCAGCCGCAATAACAGCCGGGGCTCTCACCCCGTAATGAACATATTAACCGCCGGCGAAATAGTGCGGGTTTGGTCTCATCCCCCCAGCCAACCGAAGGAGTGTCTCGCATCCGGACTGTAGGGCCGTTATTTTGCCTGTTTGCGTAGTTTTGGATGTTTCGCGGACTCAGGAGACACTATTGATCAGGAAAATCGGCCAAACCGGCTCGATCTTGCTGAATAAGGGCTCCTCTGTCCGCATCAGCCCCAAAATGCGGATATTCCGCTAAATAGCGCTTCCTCTGTCCGTTAGGCAAAGGTTGCCCGCTCTTTGCTCACACGCAGAGCGGGAAGTGGCCCGTCCATCCGGCTCCACTTGGCTACTGCGAGGAGCGACGCCGAAGCTCATTGAACCGGAGCTCATCTCTAACTCAAAAAAAGCTATCCCTCCGTCATATACATGGCGTCCGGGATAGCTTTTTTGCCGCCCACAAATCGACTGAACACCTACCTTTGTCCCGCCAATTATCTCTCCTTGAAGCTACCCTCCCAGGGAGAGGAGGATCGGATTCGGAGGTGTATTGGCATATGGTGGAAAAGCCAATACTACCGGTAAGGCCGGCAATGTCCTGGGACTTGGGGTCGGCATGGCGGAAGTATTCCTCCACCAGGCATAGACGTCTCCTCCTTCCCGGTAGTAGAATGTGAAGAACACAAAAACCCTTTGCGGAGATCTCTGCCGGAAACCAAACAAATAAAAATAAACGCAAAAATAAACAAACAGCAAAACCTTCAGGAGGAAACCAGCATGCTGCCTACCCGCATGATAATCGATGCCGATACGGGCATTGACGATGCGTTAGCCATTTTATTCGCACTCCGCTCCCCACGTATCCAATTGGAGGCGGTCACCACCTGCTTCGGTAACATCGCTACGGAACAATCCGCAGAGAATACGCTGCGGCTGTTGGAGCTGGCAGCCCCGGAGCGCAGAATCCCTGTGGCTCTTGGAGCCAGGAAGCCCCTGGTCCGTCCCCAGCGGGAGTATGCCGTGCATGTGCACGGAAATAACGGGCTGGGCGGAGTGGAATTGCCTGCTTCCCGGCAGCAGCCGGTGGAGGAGCCGGGGCCGGAGCTAATCTGCCGTATGGCTCGCGAGAATCCCGGCCAGCTGACCCTGGTGACCATGGGACGCTTGACCAATCTGGCCCTGGCTCTGGAGCTGGAGCCACAGCTGCCCACTTTGCTGAAGCGGGTGGTGGTGATGGGCGGAACGGTATTTGCGCCGGGGAATGTGTCGCCGGTAGCCGAGGCCAATCTGTGGGGAGACCCGGAGGCGGCGGATCGGGTGTTCACCGCAGGATTGCCTCTTACGATGATCGGGCTGGATGTTACCCTCCGCACGCGGATTACCCGCAGCCATCTGGAGCTGCTGCAGCAGAAGGCTCCGGAGACGGTTCAGCCGGTGGTCCGGTTTATGCAGGAGAGTCTGGAGTATTATTTCGACTTCTACCGGCGCAGCAATTTCTTTATGGACAGCGCACCCCTTCATGATCCGCTGGCGGTGATCGCCGCTGTCCATCCCGAGCTGCTGGAATACCGGCCCATGCATGTCCGGGTGGACTGCGAAAGCAGCCTCTGTGCAGGTATGGTGGTGGCCGATCTGCGGCCAATCCCTAAAGTAGGCAGCGAAATTTCGGTGGCGGTGAATGTCCGTGAGGAACGGGCAGTGGGCCGGTTTTTGTCCGTGTTTGAACAATAGACATAGCGTGACCCGGCAAAAGGGAGTAGGATGGAAAGAGAGCAGTTATGCGAACAAAAAAGGAGAGATCATCCGTGATTATCATTCATGCCCGATTGTACGTGAAGCCGGAATACGTAGAGGCGTTCCTGGAGAAGTCCAAAGCGCTGGTAGCCGGCTCCCAGGCGGAGGAAGGCAATATCAGCTATGATCTGTTCCGTCAGACTGATGAGCCTGAGACCTTCATTGTGGTGGAGGAGTGGAAGGATATGGAGGCGATTGAATTCCACAATAATACGCCGCATTTCACAGGCTTTTTCGCGGAGGCTGGGAGCTATTTCGCCAAACCCGCGCAAGTGAAGCGCCTGCTGGTGGAACGGGAAGTCTAATATGTGTATAAAAGAAACCCGGCGCCGGGAGCATAAGCTTCCGGTCTGCCGGGTTTTTGATGCAGATAGGATTAATTGGTCGAGCTGCCGTTTTTGCGCAGAGCATCGCGGATTTCTGTTAAAAGCACCACTTCTGCGCTGGGAGCTGCCGGTGCAGGGGCTTTGATTTCTTCCTTGCGCTTCAGCTTGCCCGCCATCTTGATGACAAAAAAGAGGGAAGCGGCGATAATGAAGAAGTCCACCACCGATTGCAGGAACACTCCGTATTTCAGCACGGCATCCCCATATTGATAAGTCAAACCGTCCAGCTTAATGCCTCCGATGAGCAGTCCAAAAAGCGGCATGATGATGTCATTAACCAGCGACGAAACAATCTTGCCAAAGGCGGCGCCGATAATAACGGCGACGGCCAGATCCAGCACATTTCCCTTCAATGCAAAAGCCTTAAAATCTTTCCACATATCCGATAAGCCCCCTGTACTCATAAATTCGTTTAATTATATCATACTGCCCGTCCCTTGGGGGATGGCAGACAGAAAGGGCGAGGACTATGGCAAAACGGCCGAAAGCGGCGGTATTCGATAAACAAGCCCGAAAATACGCGGTGAAGCGTGAGGCGGCCCTGCTGGTGGACTGGCGGAGCCGGCTCCTGAGGACAGCGGAAGGCCGGGTGCTGGAGCTGGCTGTGGGAGCAGGGGTTAATTTCCCGTATTATCCGCCAGGTGTTCAGGTGACGGCGGTGGATTTTAGCACGGCTATGCTGGAGCATGCCAGAAGGGCGGCGGCCTCCTCCAACCTGGCGGTGCAGTTTGTCTGCGGCGACATCGAAAGCCTGGCGCTGCCGGAGCAAAGCTTCGACACGGTGGTGTCCACCCTGTCCCTGTGCGCCTACGATCAACCATTGGCGGTGCTCCGCCAGATGCGCCGCTGGTGCCGGCCCGGCGGCCGGATTCTTCTCCTGGAGCATGGCAAAAGCACAAACCCGCCGCTGGCCCTCCTGCAAAAGGCGGCTGACCCGCTTTTATACCGGATGCTGGGCTGCCATCACACCCGGGATATTGGCGCCTTGGCCCAGGAGGCGGGCCTGCAGGTAGAGCGCACGGAGCGCTGTTGGCTGGGCATGGGCAGCCTGATTTGGGCCAGGCCCTGAAGCAGGTCATGAACAGCCAACTGAGGGCAAGCTCGCCAGCCTTAGGAACAACGGTGCGTCCCGCCAAGACCTCATAAAAACGCAGAAACGCCCGGTAAGGGCGTTTTTTTGATGTATCAGACGGTATAAGTGCTGAGGCGCCTTAGACCTTTCTTACGTTGAATCCCCAGTATAAGCCGGGCGCCTTCTACAGGGAGGCCAGCGGGAGACGCAGGCTGCGGGAAGCAGCCTTCACCGGCGTCGGGTTTTTCTAACGAATGTCAGCAACGCTATTTTGCCCATTTCCCCCTGTCTCTCGTTGTAACGAATCTGAGGAAGCTTATTTCGTGGTAACAGGCTCTAATTAGGGTAGCGAGCAGGAAATAAGGTGGCTCATATTCGTTAGATGTTAGAAACGGCCGTTTTTGCCGAAATAAGGCTTCTGAGATTCGTTAGAAACTTGGCAGGGGGCGAATACGACCCGGCGGAGCTCGCCCAGCGCGCTCTTTTTTGCGTCTACGGTCTGCTGTGTCTACGATCTGCTGCATTTACAGTCCGCTGCCTTCTTGAGGGGCGGGCCCCTCCCCCACAGCCGAACGTAGCCGGTGCAGCTCCAGCGTATGGATGTTTACCGGCGTATGGACCGCGTAAATCTCCACCCGGTAAGGACCGGGAGCGGGGAAGATCAAGTCCGTCATGGCCGGGTCGCCTTCGCCGGCGAATACCTCTACCGAGATCCGGTCCGCCCATATGTGGAGCCGGGGCCGGGACGTGGATGGGGGCAGCGGTGTTTCATGGCGGCAGGGGAAGGCCGGATGAAAGCTGCTTTCCCCGGAGGCCGTCCGGTCGATGTACAGCGTTCCGGCTTGGGCGTCGATGCCGATCCGGGTTTCCTGCCCGTCCCGCGTCCACAGCCGCACCCCTGCTTCTCCCGGCTCCCCGGTCCATTCCCACTCCAGGGACAGCTCCAGCAGGGCGGCTTCGAAATCGGGACGGAAGGGGGTGCCGGGGCTGGCTTGCACCCTATGCCAGGAGGCGGATTCCTCCCGCAGCCCGGCGGCCTCCGCTATGGGAAGCTGCCGCAATCGGACTTCGCCGCCGCTGGCGTAGAGAGACAGCTCCCGGGGCAGGGCCATGGCCCCGCGGAAGCCTGCGGCGGGGATCAGCGCCGCATATTTCCAGTTGCTCATCCAGCCCAGCAGGATGCGGCGGTTGTCCGGGGTGTCCGACCAGGTGACGCCGGCGTAATGATCCCGTCCCGCATCCAGCCAGCGGACGGTCTCCGCCGGTTCGCCTCCGTGGAAGCAGCCGTCCCGGAAGGTCCCCAGGAAATACTGGGTCCGCGAGCCCTCCGCATCCTCCGGCAAGCCGCCGATGCTGACGAGCAGTACCCACCGGGTTTCCCCGGGCTGGCCCTCCACCGGAAGCGGGAATACATCCGGGCATTCCCATACGCCCTGGTGGGAGCCCTCCCGGCGGCCGAATTCGCCGGTATAGGTCCACTCCCGGAGATTGGGGGAGGCGTAGAAACGGATATGGTCACCCGCCGCCAGCGCCATGATCCACCGGCCCTCCGGCTCGTGCCAGAACACCTTGGGATCGCGGAAGTCCGGCAAGGAGGGTTCTGTGAGCACCGGATTCTCCTTGTGCTTCACCCAGGTCCGGCCTCCGTCGGCACTGTAGGCCAGGCTCTGGCTCTGGCGGACCTCCCGGGTATCCGGCAGCGCCGCATGATGGGTAAACACGGCCACCAGGCCGAGCTTGCCGCCGAAGAAGCCGCTGGAGTCCAGCCAGTCCACCACGGCGGAGCCCGAAAAGATCATCCCGAATTCATCGGGATACAAGGCCACGGGCCGGTGCTCCCAATGCATCAGGTCGCGGCTTACGGCATGTCCCCAATGCATGGGCCCCCAGGTTTGACCGCCCGGGAAATACTGGTACATCAAATGATACTCCCCATTCAAATACACCATGCCGTTGGGATCATTCATCCAATTGGCCCGGGGAGAATAATGAAACTGCGGACGCCAGGGGTCCGCA
Organism: Bacillota bacterium; assembly: GCA_023391955.1. Lineage (GTDB taxonomy): Bacteria > Bacillota > Bacilli > Paenibacillales > NBRC-103111 > Paenibacillus_AR. The sequence continues at coordinate 7,108 of JAEWAA010000187.1, forward strand.
GGCTGAAGGAAGGATTCCCGCATATGCCACCGCGCCTTTCTATCCGTATAAGGAGCCCGCGGCTCCTGCTATCTAGGAGTCTGTCCGACGGAGTTGGTTTTGTACCGGGATAGGCTTGGCTTGGAAGCTCAAACACGTTTTGTCGGCCTTGATTTGAATGAAATGTAAGGGTTCAAAGCCGCCAAAAAACTCGCCCTCAAGTCACTTTTTCCCTCCCAGTCATTCCACATGAATATTTATTCCTTGCTTGTTTCCCTCGCGCACCCTCCCCTACGTAGTCTCCCGCTCCATCAGCTCTACCGGCAGCACGGTGGCGGGAGGGACTTCTTCCCCGGCCAGCTGCTTGAGCAGCAGCTCCACGGCCAGCTCGCCCATTTGGCGGATGGGCTGGCGGATGGAGGTGATGGAGGGGACAAACCAGGAGGCCATGGGCACGTCGTCGTAGCCGACGAGCTTGACCTGGTCCGGGACGGAGCGGCCCCGGCGGGCGCATTCCTGGAGCACGAAGGCGGCCATCAGGTCGCTGCCGGCGAAGATGCCGTCCACCTCCGGATGCTCGGCAAACAGCTGCTTCACCAGCTCCCGGTATTCCCCCTCGTCGAAGACGTTGGTGCCGGTTTCATAGGTCAGCGCCTCCACTCCACCGGCGGCGGCTGCCTCTACATAGGCGGCGTCCCGCTGGTTAGCCAGCAGGTCCAGCGCCAGGTTGCCGCAGATATGGGCCAGCTTCCGGCAGCCCTTGTCCAGCAGCAGCTGCGTCGCCAGCCGTCCGCCCAGGTAGTTATCCGAGGCGACATAGGGGATGGAAGCGTCAATCATCCGGTCGATGGTCACAAGCGGCCGCTGGAGGGTCCGGTACTCATCCACCTCCAGGGTATGGCTGCCCATAATAATGCCATCCACCCGGTTGCGCTTCAGCATATCGATATAATCTCTCTCCTTGTCGGGATCAAGATGTGAATTGCACAGCAGGATTTTGTAGCCCGAGGCATACGCGCACGCTTCCATATGGCTGGCCAGCTCCGAAAAGAAGGGATGGGCTACATCCGGGATAATCAGCCCCAGCACATTGGACTGCTTGCGCAGCAGGGAACGGGCCAGCTCGTTGGGCTGGTAATTCAGCTCCTCCATGGTCTCGTACACCCGCTTGCGGGTAGCCTCACTGATATACCCACGGTTGTTGAGCACCCGGGACACGGTGGTGACGGAAAGCCCGACTTTTTTTGCCACATCATAAATGGTTGCCATTGCGTGATCCTCGTTTTCTACTGGATGGTCAGGAAAAACTTGATAGTTCTACTATAACGTTGGAGGCGGGAGGGAGGCAAGACTCCGGCCCGGGCGAACGATACCTGCTCTGCAGCAGCCAACTTAGCCCGGTCCTTGTTCCCCGGTGCTACTTCCCGGTGCTACTTCACCGAACCCTGCATAACCCCCTGGATAATGTACTTTTGGGCAAACAGATAGATCACAATAACCGGCAGAATGGTCAGCACCAGACTGGCCATCAGCGGGCCAAAGTCTACGGTGTAGGTGCCGTAGAAGTTGAAGGTGGACAAGGGCAGCGTGCGCTGCTCCGGCTCCACCAGAATCAGCGAAGGAAGCAGGAAGTCGTTCCAGATCCACAGAACATTCAGAATGGCGATAGTCACCGTGGTAGGCATCAGCACCGGAAACACGATCTGAAAAAAGGTGCGGGTCCGGCTGCAGCCGTCGATCAGGGCGGCCTCCTCC
>JAEWAA010000562.1 GCA_023391955.1 Bacillota bacterium
TCCAGAAGGAATCCAGGGCGATCCGCAGCTTCACACTGTGGACCTGCGCGGTGATCGGGCTTCTGATCCTGCTTGCCTCCTGGTTCGGTTCGCGGAACATGTACCGGCCTATCCGGGTCCTGCATGACAACCTGATTGAACCGAATGAAGAGGGGACGAAGGAACCTTCGGAGGAGGACCATCTCCAGCGGATCGGCCACCGGGTGCGGGGGATGCTGGATATTGAAAAGAAGATGACCAGCCAGCTGCAGATGGTCCAGTCCCAGCTGAAGTCTTCTTTTGTCCAACGGCTGCTGCTTGGGGATGTGACCAAACGGGAGATATCGGAGAAGCAGGAGCGGTACGGATTTTCCCGCAATTGGAGGCTGTTGAAGGTGATGACGGTGGAGATCGATACGCTGGAGGGCACCCGGTATGAGGAGAAGGATACGGATCTTCTGCTGTTTGCCATCAGCAATATGGTGGGGGAAATGCTTCCTCCTTCCAGACAGCTGATACCGGTGGTGCTGAACAACCGGCAATGGAGCATTCTGGGAACAGAAGGCGGGGAACCCAAGGAGTGGAACCGGGAAATTCAGCAATGGGCCGAAGGCATCCAGCAGGCGGTGGCGGAATATCTGGGCATCACCGTCAGCATCGGGATCAGCCAGCCCCTGGAGGACTGGAGCGGTATCCCGGCGGGTTTAAAACAAGCGGAGGAAACGCTGAAATACCGGCTGATGCTGGGCAATGAGGCGATTATCTACAGCGAGGATGTGCTGTCCGAGCCCGAGGAGGATGTCCGTTATCCGGTCAAGCTGGAGCAGGAGCTGATCTCTGCCATCAAGAACGGATACCGCCAGCAGGCGGAGGAGAAGCTGCGGTCGCTGATGCAGGAGCTGGTGAAGCCTCCGTTCCACTTCCAGGAGTACCAGTTGTCCTTACTGCGGATCATGACGGAAATCGGCAGTCTGCTGCAGGAGGAGAGCATTCCCTTGCGGATGATCATCCGGGGGGAGCAGCCGCTGATGGAGCAGATGTCCGCCAACCGGACGGTGGAGGATATGGAAGGCTGGTTTATCGAGAAGCTGATCCTCCCGGTTATCGAGCTGCTGGAGGAGCGGCGGAGCAGCCAGTTCCAGAAAATCTCCGATGCGGTAATCGGCATGATCCACCAGGATTTCGACACGGATCTGACTCTGGAACTGTGTGCCTCGCGGATCGATTATCATCCCCATTATGTGAGCAAGGTATTCCGCCAGGAAACCGGCGTGAACTTCAGTGAATATCTGCTGAAGCACCGGCTCCAGATGGCCAAAAGGTGGCTGACGGAAACCGACATGACCATTACCGAAATGGCCGAAAAGCTGAAATACACCAATCCCACAAACTTCATCCGCTATTTCCGCAAAATTGAGGGAATTACTCCCGGCCAATACCGGGAGATGAACGGATCCTCCCTCCGGAGAACGGAGTAGGAACATGCAGACCGGCCTGATTGCAGGCTGGTCTTTTTGTTGTCGGGTGTTGCCTATTCTTCGTTCTTACCAAATGATCGGTGTACCTGAAGAAGTGACAGCATCGGCGTTTCCCTGCGTTTCATGAAGAAATGAATATAGACGGTCATCGGTCTTTGCCGGAGAATAGAGCAGAAGGAATCTTGGTTTCTAGAGGAGGGATGCCGGTTTTGTGGGGGCTTACACATTTTATTCTGCATAGCAGGGGAGGAATGAAAGGATGAAGCTTTTCCGGTTTAGAAAATGGACAGCCGTGTTGTTGGCGGCGGCAATGGCATTGAGCTTGTTGGGGCTTCCTGTTGTATCCGCAAATGAGAAAGCGGTTACAATGGGGCCGGCCGTGGATACGGTTACTTCGGCGGTTTATACCGCTTCAGGGAATCTGTTATTCTCCGATGATTTTGAGGACGGCAATTCCAATGGCTGGTCAGGCTCCAGCGGTTATTCCGTGGCGGCGGACGGCAGTACGATGGTATTCAAACAAACCTATACCACCGGGTCTACGACCCGTTACCAGGCTGCAGGCGATTCCGCTTGGACCAGCTATTCGATGGAAGCGTGGGTGAAAAACTACACGGAGAATAATGTGGTAGGGGTGTTGGGCCGGTACCGCAGCGCGGACAACCACTATGGGCTGCGGATTCATACGGCTAACAATGCCGTTATCCTCAATAAAGTGGTCAATGGCACCAGCACGACACTGGGCTCCTATTCCATGACCCTGAATCCCGGCATCGCTTATCTGCTGAAGCTGGAAATGGACGGTTCCACCATTACCGGATACGTGGATAATGTGCCTGTTATTTCTGTTACTGACACCACCTTTCCCTCTGGCCGGATTGCCGTTGGCGGGTACAGCAAGGGCAGCTATGCGGTAGATAATGTCCAAGTGGTGGACAAACGAATTCCCACCCGGATGACGGCTGCTCCCCAAAATGCGGTGCTGCTGAAGGATGAGAGCCGGCAGTATACGGCCGCTGTCTATGACCAAAGCAATCTGGCCATGACCGGTTTGCAAAGTGTCTGGACCAGCGCCGACCCTACCGTGGCTATTGTCAGCCCCGCCGGTGTGGTCACAGGGATTGGCGCGGGAAGCACTACCATTCAGGCCGCTTACGGTTCCTTGTCCGCCCAGGCGCCGGTGACGGTCCAGGAGCTGGTGCCGGAGACGCCGTTGGATACACTGCGCACACTCAGTCCGATCGTGACCGACGGCATATTGGATGAGGGGGTTTGGAACATCAACCGGACAGCCCGCAAAACGGTAATGGGCACAGTGGACAATACGGTGATGTTCGGCACCTTGTACGATGCGGATTATTTGTATGTGGGCGTATCGGTTACGGATCCTAATCTCTGGAACGACTCCAAGGACGCGTACGATGACGATTCCGTGGAGGTATTTCTGGATGCGGACCACAGCCGGGGCTCCGTCTTGGACATCCACGACTGGCATTTCCGTAAGGGGTACAATGATACGGCATTGTTTGAGCGGCTGAATGAAACCGTTGGGACTCAGCATGCCTGGTCAGCGGTGGACGGAGGCTATGCCGTGGAGCTGGCGATTCCCTGGAAGAACCTTGGCTTAACTCCTGCCGCCGGTATGACCCTGGGTTTTGATCTGGCTGTCAACGACGACGATAATGCCGGGACACGGGAGGGCCAGCTAGTGTGGTCCGGTATCGCGGATAACTACAAAAACACTATGGGCTACGGGGAGCTAACTTTGTCTGCTGCCACAGTGGGCACACCGCCTGTTCCTCCGGCACAGCCGCAGCAAATGGACCGTTACGTGACTCCGGCGGGAGCCGGGCTGAAGGACGGCACTAGTTGGGCCAACGCTTTCCAAGGTGACTTGGAGGGTGGATTGCAGGCTGCCTGGGCAGCAACGGGCAAAACCAATACTCTTTTTGTGGGCAGCGGCACCTATGCGGTTCCCCAAACCTTGAATCTGACAGGAGGAGGCCAGGACCTTCTGCATATGAAGAAGCTGGCCGGAGTGGATACCGGCGCAGGCAAGCCGGTGTTCCAGGGGGACTATACCCTGGCTAACCAGCTGCAGCGTTCCTTCATCAACGCACCCTTGGGCGTCAGCTACTGGCAGATTGAGAACATCGTCATCCGCAATTATTTCTATGGTATTTATGTCAACGGCCAGCATGAGGGCATCCGGGTGTTCGATGTGGATGTGCATGACATGAGCGACGGCATCTACTTCTGGGGCAGGGCCACCCGCTCCAATCCGGCAGCAGGCACACATGATATTCTCGTGAAGGGCGGGGAATACACGAACTATACGAAGAGTGCGGTCCGTTTCCGCAACGGCAATTATATGGCCGCTGTCATCGGCGTTAATGCGGATGCAGGCGGGCAGGCCAACTGGGCGCCGGGCAACTTCCCTATGGGCTTTCGGATCGGCAATTCTCCGGCGGAATCCGACTATATTTTCGAGCATGATATTGTGTTCCAGGATGTAGTGAGCCGCAACAGCTGGCATCAGGACGATGCCGGAAGCTATTGGAACGGCGACGGTTTTACTGCAGAGCGGGCGGCCTACAATATCACCTATCTGCGCAGCAAGGCCTTCGATAACACCGACGGCGGCTGGGATGACAAGTCCCGGAATCCGGTGCTCATCGATACCGTATCCTTCGGCAACAAGCGCAATTACCGCTATTGGTCAGCAGATAAGGCTACCTTCATCCGTACGGTGGGCGGCTATTCCTTCAAACGCGGGGGAAGCGGCGATTCCGTAGGGCTGTGGGTCGGCGGCAACGGCAGGCTGGACGCATATTTCAGCACCTTTTTCAACAACTATCATTCGGAGGTGATGCTGGAGGAAGCCAACCAAGTGCGGATTTATGATTCCATTATCGCCAAAACCAACGGCACAAACCTGTTTCATGTAGTCAGCGGTAGTCTGGAATCCGTCCGTAGTGACGAATATGTGCAGGGGGTAAAAGGCACCGACCCGCAGTTCGTGAACGGAACCAATGCGGAGTGGGAGGGCGGAAGCACAGATTTTAACAGCCAGGCCTTCGGCACCGCCAAGGGATATCATTATCCCGGTCCCAACACAGCTCCTTATACGGTCCAGCTCCAAGCGGCTCCGCTGAGCCTGGGATTGCTGGGACAGCAAAGTCTGCTGGCGCAGGTACTGGATGAGCAGGGTAATCCGGTGAGTGATCCCGAAGCAGTCATTTGGTACAGCGAAGACGCGTCTATTGCCAGGCTGCTGCAATCCCGTGGGGCTGGAGCGGTGGTGCAAGGGCTCTACACAGGTGTTACGGAGCTTGTCGCTGTCTACAAAGGCGCTGAAGCCCGGATTCAAGTAACGGTTACGCCGTAACCCTTTTGATAGCGCTGCCATTCAGCGTCTGAGGGGTATATAATGGAAAAGGGCAGCTTTCGTCTCCGGACGGGGGCTGCCGTTTGCATCATCCATAAAGGGGTGTTCTGTGCAAAATGGAGACAAACGGAAATGTTACGTCTCCCCTTTGGGGAGAGACTGGCGAGCTGTGGAAGCCTGAGGGGCGTCTGCCGGATTTTTCGTATGCCGGTTACGCCTGCGGGAACCGGGAGCTGCCCCGGCCGGCGGCAACTGCCAATGTCCGGGACTTCGGCGCTGCTGGAGACGGTGAGCAGGATGATACCGCAGCTTTTGAGCGGGCAATGGCGCTAATGGGGACGGGCGTATTATGGATTCCTCCGGGATGTTACAAGCTCTCAGGCCGGCTCCGGCTGAATAGGAGCGGTGTTGTGCTTCGAGGAGCGGGGGCGGAGGAGACGATCCTGCGCTTTACGCGTCATCTGACGGACATCAGCCCCGATTGGGGCGCCACCACAACCGGGGAACGGACCTCCAACTATTCCTGGTCCGGCGGACTCATCACCATTGCCGGGGATTTCCGTACGGTGCCTGTTGCTTCCATTGTCCGGGAGGCAGCTTATGGTGAACGTACACTCTATGTGGATTCCACCGCCGGGCTGATGCCGGGAGACCGGATTGAGGTGTTCCAGGAGGATTCGGCCGACAACTCCTTGGCTGCTCATCTGTACAGCGGCGATCCGGGGGATACGGATAAGCTCTGGGGAAGCACCACCGCCAGTCTTGTGGCGGAAATCGTGAGTGCCGGTGAAGGCTGCATCACCTTAAACCGAGGGCTGCGGTTTGACGTCCGGGCAGAATGGCAGCCGGCTATCCGGCAGTTCAGGCCGACGGTGGAGGAGGTGGGGATCGAGGGACTAACTTTGGAGTTTCCCGATGTTCCGTATGCCGGACACTTCCGTGAGCTGGGGTACAACGGGATAGCCATTACCCACGCTTCGAATTGCTGGGTCCACGGCGTCACCATCCGTAATTCTGACTGCGGCATGATTCTGAAGGGGAGCTTCTGCACGGTCCGGAATCTGGTTATGGAATCCTTCCGCCAGCCTGACCTGGCCAGTGGCTGTACGGGACATCATGGTATCTATGTATAC
>JAEWAA010000567.1 GCA_023391955.1 Bacillota bacterium
GCCAGAAGCTGTCTGACTTCAGCGATGTGGATCAAGTCGCACCTTGGGCAAAGGAAGGCCTGTCCCACTTCGTCCAAGCAGGAACCGTTAGCGGCAGCAACAACCAGCTATACCCCGGGCAGACTGCAAGCCGGGCCGAGATGGCCCAGCTGCTGTACAATCTGCTGAAGCCTTAATCCATTGTAACTATCGAAAAGAGCCGGCTGCTTCGCGCAAGCCGGCTCTTTCATTATTTTCATAACCCCTAAATCCCCAGCTCCTGCATCCTTGCAAGAACCGCCTTTATCCGGCTGTCCATATTCTTCGCATCGTTCCCTGGCCGGGGAAGCAGCAGCTCGCTGACAATAGCCCCGTCGCGCATAAACAATATCCGTCCGGACCGCGCCGCAACCTTGGCGTCATGGGTCACCAGCACCACCGTGGTCCCCTCATCGTTAATGGCGGCCAGCAGCTCCATAATCTCCTCTGCCGCCGACGAATTCAGCGCTCCGGTAGGCTCATCGCCGAAAATCACCTGCGGATTGCCCATCAATGCGCGGCAGATACCTGCCCGCTGAAGCTGGCCGCCCGATACCTGGGCGGTTTCTCTTTTTTCCAGCTCTGGAATCCCTGTTTTCTGCATCAGCGCCCTGGCCTTTTCCACGAGTCCTGAGGCGTTTTTGCGGTTATCCCGCATAGATGGGAGGATGATGTTGTCCAGCAGGTTCAGATTCTTCAGCAGGGTGGGCTGCTGGAACACAAAGCCCATCCGGGTGCGGCGGAGATCCGCCAGCTCCTGCTCGGGCAGGGCCGACAGTTCCCTGTCCCCGAAGATTACCCGTCCGCCGTCAATGTTGTCCATGCCGCTTAAAGCGTACATGAGAGTGGATTTCCCGGAACCCGAAGGCCCCATCACCGAAACAAACTCCCCCTCCCGGATTTCCACGGACACCCCATCCAGGGCTCTGGCCTTTTCAGCGCCGGCTCCGAAGGATTTGACTATTTGCTCACCGCGTATCATCGTTTTCATGGCCTACTCCTTCATATGCTGGGATATTTGAATGTGACCTGATCCCCGGGTGCCCGCCACGGTGGCCAGCATAACCGAAGCAACCATCGCCAACGGACAAACCAGATAAGCTGTAAAGGGATTCACCGTAAACTCAAAGGCGGAGGCGCCAAAGGAGGAAATCGCCGCTCCCGCCACCACCTCGCCCAAGGTGTTGGCCAGAATCAATCCCAGCACAATGGCCACTGCCAGCACGGCTCCTGCGCGGGAGGCGTATTGCCTGGCTATATCCGCTGCAGTAAAACCCAGCGCCTTCAAAATGGCAATGGAGCTTCTGTCCTTGGCTATCAGCAGCTTCATAAACAAGAGCGTAACCAGGAACATAAGCGCCAGGGCAACGGCAAAGGCGGCATAAGCTGCCTTGCCGACAGCGCGGATGGTGGAGCCGAAGGTTTTGGCCATGTAGGCCTCAATATCCGACACCTTGGCATACCCGAAACGCTCCGCATATTCCCTTACCTTGCCGGGGACAGCCGCCGGATCAGCCAGCTTGGCATAGATGACGCTGCGCATGGTTTCCCCGCTTGTGGCCGCAAACACCGCCTTGGCCGTTTTGCCGCCATTGGTAATGTCCGAATAAAGGCCGCATACGGTCAGGGTTCGTTCCACACCGTCCACCAGGAGGGTCAGGGTATCGCCTACACCTTTGCCCAGCTCCTTCCCGTTCAATACAGACAACGCAATTTCACTGTTTGCGGCGGGAGCCCGGCCCTTGGCATAGCTGACCGGAAAGACCCCATGGTCTCCCAGCTCCACATATATCCGCTCCTCTGTGCCATTTTCCGACCGGGCAGTAAAGCTCCGTGTAGCCAGCACGGTTTGCTGCGTTACGGCATGGTCCTCCTCCAGCGCCTTGGCAATGTCTGCGGACTTGCCGTCAATATCAGCGGTCTGCTGAAGGTCGAAGCGCAGGTCCGCCTGCCCGATGCCCATATAAGTGCTGAAGCGCTCTGAAGAAATGGTGCTGTGCAGATTCTGGGGCACCGTCATGATAAACGCCGCTATCACCAGCACCGCAAGCATAGTGGCATAGAGCTTCTTGCGGGAAAGCACGTCTTTGATCCCCAGGAATAGGTTCGTATCCATCAGCCTGCTGCGGCTTAAACTGATTCCCCTGGCTTTGCCGGACCGCTCCTGCGGCATACCGAACCGGATGGCCTGGGCGGCGGAAATCCTCTTAAACCGGGCCAATACCCGGCTCACATAAGCCAGGATCACCAGGAACACCAGCAGCACCCCCGCCAGACCGGCCAAGAGAGCCGCCCCCTCATTCCCGCTTTCGCCCATGGACAGCCTTATTTGCTCCAGCAGCAGCCCCTTGAACAATAAGGACAGTCCGTAACCCAGAACGCAGCCAACGGCGGCAATAGCCGTATATTTGGCCAGATACAGCTTTTTGATGTCGCTTACCCGCAGTCCGATGGCTTTCAGAACGCCGATTTCCCGGTAGTCCTCCTCGATCTTGGCAAGCAGGGTGAAACGGATGCACAGCATGGCGACGGCCACCACCAGTGCGCTCATTAGAAGAATCACTGCGATCATCATTCCGTCGGAAATGGCATTGAGCATTCTGAACAGCGGATAGGTTACCGACGGACCGTTGGCCTCCAGCCCTGCGGAAGCGTACGCCGTTTCGAAGGCGATCAGCCCCGACAGCAGCTTGAGCCGGAATTCAATCAGATATTCGATGCTGCCCTGATGAAGAAGGGCTGCATAATCCTCCCCGTTGACCAGAAACCGCTTGGAGGAGGAGAGGGTGGAATTCATCTGGGAATCCCGGAGAAATCCGGCCACCGTCAGCTCCCGTCCGCCGATGCTTGCCTTGTCGCCAACCCTGGCGCTGTGGTCCTTCATATAAGCAACGGGAACGTACAGCTCACCTGCTGCCGGGCGGATGATGTTCCCGTCCAGGTCCAGCAGATAGTCGAAGCGTTCACTTTGGGTGCTGAAGCCGTTGTCCTGGGCGCTGTCAGCCAGGGATTCCCCGCCCAATACAATCCGGGCCCCCTCTACATTCAGAAAC
>JAEWAA010000576.1 GCA_023391955.1 Bacillota bacterium
GGTTGCTCCCTTGGGTCCGGCCTACCAGGCCGGGACCATGGCAGGCAACCCTGCCTCCATCTCCGCCGGCATCGCCTGCCTCTCGGTGCTCCGGGAACCGGGCACCTACGAGAGGCTTGATGCACTGGCCGCCCGCCTCACCGCCGGCATCGCCGCTGCCGCCGAGGCTTATGGCGAGCCGCTGACGGTAAACCGTATCCGCGGCGCCTTCTCTACCCACTTCTGTGCCCATCCCGTGCACAATTATGAAGAGGCCCAGGACACAGACGGCGAACGGTTCGCCCAATTTTTCCGGCTGATGCTGGACCGGGGTATCTGCCTCGCCCCCTCCAAATACGAGGCCTGGTTCCTCACCATCGCCCACACGGAGGCCGATGTGGATGCCACCATCGCCGCAGTGGAGGAAGTATTCCGCGAGATGAACCGGTAAAACCGGCGGCACCGCAACAAAAATTGCCCCTTGTCCCGGAATGTCCGGGGCAAGGGGCTTCATTTTTTGACAGAGCAGCATTCAATCATCGCCCCGGTTGTTTCTCCGTTCGCTCCACCGCTGCAAAAAGATAACAGCCACCATAACAACGACTGAAATCCCCAGCAAGAGAAAGCCGCCTACATCTCCCCCGGTCTCCTCCTTCAGCTTCGAGGAGTAAGCAATAGCCGTCACACAGGTGATTAAGGATACGCCGCAGGCAACCCAAGCTGCACGGGTGGATTTGGCTTTTTTCTCTACGCTTCCCACGAAGGCTCCCGCCGTAATCAGGCGAATCAGATAGCTGGACATCACCACAATCATAATCAGAAACACATTCACCGGGTAGTCCAGCCAGGTTACCCCAAGGCCGCGCAGCCCGATATCCAGCAGCAGCAGATAAAACAGCAGCATAAACGACTGGTTGCCGATATGGTCCCGGCGCTTCACCTGCATTTCGTCAAGGCCCTTCTCCGTTTTATTCATTCTCCTCATCCTCCCAAAACAGCTGATCCAGGGTTTTCCCCAGTCTCTTGCAAATGGCGATGCATAGATGAATAGTGGGATTGTAATCCCCGTTCTCAATGGCGTTGATGGTTTGCCTGGTCACCCCAACCGCCTCGGCCAGCTCCTTCTGGGACAGGTCCAGGGAAGCACGGGCCGCCTTCAACCGCAGATTTTTTGCCATACCGTCACCTCTCTGATACCAATATATACTTTGATATACATTATGTCAATTATATTATACATAAAGAATAGTAAATGTTACTTCATACGACCTCAACAAGAAAATTCCAAGGGATTCTTTGACTATGTCGCAATCTGTTGTACAATGTTGGCAGGATCATGAACACCAAACAGGAGGCAGTTCTATGGAATTTTCCGTCAGTGATATGAATGCGTTGGCCATCGTCGTTTCGGCCATTGTTTATTTTTTTGTGGGGATGGTCTGGTATTCCCCGGTGCTCTTCGCCGAAATCTGGAAGCGGGAGACGGGCAAATCGGATGAAAAAAGCCCCAACCCGTTTTTATACATCCTGTGCTTCATTCTTACCGTCTTCGCGGCCTTTGCTCTGGCTTGTCTGTTTGAAATTGCAGGGGTAAGCGGGTTTGTACCCGGTATTTTCGCCGGATTGATGGCCGGTTTGGCTCTGGTTTCCGCCTCGGCGATCACGATGTTGTTTGACGATTACCGCAAATACAAGCTCTTTTTGATTAATGCGGGTTACCACGCCGTGGCTTTCCCTCTGATGGGTGTAATTCTGGGCCTGTGGCAGTAAACGCACACCGCCGCACTTCTTGTACCGGCCATACATACGGATAGGTCCTGCCTGAAGAACATGCAGCCGGCTTGCCTTGGGGTCCGCCCCGCGGTGAACCGGCAGCTGTTCTGCGGAGCAGGGCTTTTTTGTGCGGAAAATACTTGCTGCAAAGTATGTTCATTGGTGCTCCTCTAAAACACCCGGGTTCCGTTTCCAAACATCCCTTCTCTGGGCTTTTGCCGTTTTGCATCGGCGGCTTGCTTTTTATATTGTTATATCGTAATATTCGAATATAACGATTTTTGAAAGGCGGTTTTTATATGGACCACAATTTTACGGCTTATACCGAAACGGCGGAGCTGCTGAAGGCTCTGGCCCATCCGGTGCGGCTTTGTATTGTCAAAGGGCTGGCCAAGAAGGAAGCCTGCAATGTGTCCTACATGCAGGAATGTCTGGATTTGCCCCAGTCCACCGTGTCCCAGCATCTTCAGAAGCTGCGGAGCTTGGGCATCGTCACCTGTGAACGCAAGGGGCTGGAGGTTAACTATTCCCTGGCCGACGAGCGGGTCCGGCAGCTGATTCTGGTTCTTTTGGGGGAGGAATAAATGATGGCGCAAAAGGTATTGATTGTCGGCGGTGTAGCCGGAGGGGCATCCGCTGCCGCCAGGCTGAGACGGCTGGATGAGGAAGCCGAGATTGTGATGTTCGAACGGGGGCCGGATATTTCCTTCGCCAACTGCGGCCTGCCGTATTATATCGGAGGCTCCATCACCGACCGGGACCGGCTCTTGGTGTCCACCCCGGAGGCCATGGCCCGTCGCTTCCGGATTGATGTGCGGACCCGAAGCGAGGTGCTGTCCGTTGATCCCGCTACCAAAACGGTACGTGTCCGGGAGAATGGGAGCCGGGAATATGAGGAGCGTTACGACGCCCTGATTCTGTCACCGGGAGCCAAGCCGGTCCGCCCTCCCCTGCCGGGAGTGGATAGCAGCAGGATACACACCCTGCGGAATCTGGCCGATACGGATCTGATCAAACAGCAGCTTACGGTGGAAAAGATACAGTCTGCCGTTGTAATCGGCGGCGGCTTCATCGGAGTGGAGATGGCGGAAAATCTCCGGGAAGCCGGGCTAGAGGTAACCTTGGTGGAAACCGGGGCGCAGATTCTCGCTCCCTTTGACCGGGAAATGTCCGCTGTGTTGGCCAAGGAGCTGGAGCAGTACGGGGTGCGGCTGTTATTGGGAGGCAGGGTCGCCGGCTTCCGGGAGGACGGGGCAGGGATTGAAACCCATCTGGAGGACGGCCAGGTGCTGCGCAGCGGGCTGGTGCTGCTGGCGGCCGGTGTGGCGCCGGATACGGCATTTTTGGCGGGCAGCGGGTTGTCCGTTGGCCCCCGGGGTCATATTCTGGTGAACAACCGGATGGAGACCAATCTGGAAAATGTGTATGCTGTTGGCGATGCGGTGGAGGTGACGGATTATGTAAATGGGACTCAAACGGCTATTCCCCTTGCCGGTCCCGCCAACAAACAAGGGCGGATTGCCGCCGACAATGTGAGCGGGCTGGGCAGCGTATATAAGGGCACCCAAGGCACCTCGATTATCAAGGTGTTCGGGTTAACCGGGGCCGCCACCGGCAATAACGAAAAGACCCTCACCCGGCTGGGTATTCCCTATCATGTGACGTATGTGCACCCCAACTCCCATGCCTCCTACTATCCCGGAGCCCTGCCTCTGTCCCTGAAGCTGATCTTCGACAGCCAGGGCAAGGTGCTGGGCGCCCAAGCAGTGGGGATGGACGGTGTCGACAAACGCATCGACGATATTGCCACGGTGATCCGTTTCCACGGGACGGTGGAGGATTTGAGCGAGCTGGAGCTGGCATATGCTCCTCCCTATTCCTCCGCCAAGGACCCGGTGAATATGGCCGGGTTCACAGCCGGTAATATTCTGGCGGGTCTCACCCGGGTATTCCTGCCCGGGGAGCTGGCGGAGCGGGACGCTGCCGCCACTCTGCTGGTGGATGTGCGGACCGGGCTGGAGCATGCCGCAGGCAGCATTCCCGGCTCCCTTAACATCCCGGTGGATGAGCTGCGGGAGCGGTTGGCCGAGCTGGACCAGGAGAAGGAGATTTGGGTTTACTGCCAGGTGGGCCTGAGGGGGTACACCGCCTCCCGTATTTTGCAGCAGTTGGGCTACCGGGTCCGCAATCTCTCCGGCGGCTACAAAACCTGGCTGATGGCGGAATACCAGCCGGGCCGGATGGCGGAGGGGGGCACTGCCGCAGGGGTGGCGGCAGGAGCTGCCGCAAATGCAGCCGCTTTGGCGGCGACGGAAGTGGCCGCTGCGGCGGGGCTGACTCCCATGGAGGCGATGGCCGCCGATGAGGAGCTGGATGCCAGCGGACTGTGCTGCCCGGGACCGCTGCTTCAAGTGAAGAACAAGCTGGACCGGATGGCGGAGGGGCAGGTGCTGCGGGTCCTGGCCACAGACCCGGGATTTGAGGCGGATATCCGCTCCTGGGCGGAGATGTCGGGCAACCATTTTTATCAGACAGCGCGCAGGCCGGATGGCCGGATTGAAGCTTTGCTGGGCAAAGGACGAACGGGCGGCTTGTCCGCAGAAGCAGGTGCTCCCCCGGTGCCGGCAGCAGCGCAGGAAGGAACAACAATGGTGGTGTTTAACGGCGACCTGGACCGGGCTATCGCCACCTTCATCATCGCCAACGGAGCAGCCGCCAGCGGCAAGAAGGTCACCCTGTTCTTTACCTTCTGGGGACTGAATATTATCCGTAAGCCGGAGCATGTTCCCGCCGCCAAAAGCTTCATGGACCGCATGTTTGGTTTTATGCTTCCCCGGGGCAGCAAAAAGCTCCCTCTCTCCCGGATGAAGATGCTGGGTTTGGGCGCTCCCATGATCCGTAAGGTTATGAAGGCAAAGCAGATTTCCTCACTGGAGGAGCTGATGGAAACGGCCGTTGCCCAAGGTGTGGAGATCGTCGCCTGCCAGATGTCCATGGATGTGATGGGCATCAAGCAGGAGGGGCTGATCGACGGGGCCGCTGTGGGAGGGGTAGGCTATTATTTAGGCAAAGCCAACCGGTCCGGCATCAACTTGTTTATTTGATTCCCGTCACGAAACAACCCGCACAGCCGTAGAAGGCCGGGCGGGTTGTATTTTTGCATGGGCTTCTTGAGCTGCCGGAAGCCAGCCGGGCCGATCCAAGACCCTGCAGCTTAGGTGCAGACAAACTGGTCGATGAAGCGCAGATCCAGGCCGAAGTATACCCAGGTGAAGCCGATCCAGCGGAAACCCGCTACAGAGTTGCGGCCGACAAAGGTCAGATAGGCCCAATATTCATCACCATTTCTCTGCCAAATGTAGACGAACCGGAACCGGCATCTGGCAATGGAGCCGGGATCGACCGCCAGAACGGAAAATCCGCCGCTGCCCGGTTTAGGCGGGATATAGCTGGGCGGGCGTCCCGTTGGAGCGCCTGCGCCGCCAGGGCCACCGGGACCACCGGGTCCACCCGGTCCACCGGGAAAACCAGGGCCGCCGGGACCAGGCCCACCCGGGAAACCGGGACCGCCGGGGAAGCCGGGGCCGCCCGGTGTTCCGGGAAAGCCAGGGCCACCGGGAAAGCCGCCGGGGCCAAACCCGGGTCCACCGGGTCCACCGGGTCCGCCGGGGCCAAAACCAGGCCCGAAGCCGGGTCCACCAGGTGTTCCGGGGGAGCCGACCAACCCGCCCAGTATATTTTGAATGGGATTTTGACGATACATGATCATCTTCCTTCCTGTGCGTTTGTCTAGCTTACACGACAGTATATGTAGACGATCACCCATTGTGTGCCACCCGGACAACCGCTCAACCGGAATTTTGCCCAACTCCGTTCTCCCGCCACCATCCAGATTTCTGCCCGCCGCGTTCTCCTCCACCATCTGGATTTCGCCAAACTGCATTCTATCGCCGCTCAGCCTGATCTCTTTCACTGCCCTTCCGGATTGCTTACACGCCTCTTCCCGCTGACCATCCGAATGTTGCCCCCACCAGTTCTTCCGCTGCCCTTACGGACAGAGAAGACGTTATTTTGCTAAAAACGGGGGTTTTGCTGATTTGCCGGACACTGGTTCCGTTATTTTTGCTATTCCGCCCCATATTGGCTTGGTTTGCCCCCAATAGCGTATCGTGTGTCCGCAAAACTTAGAAAACCACGCTTTTTCCGTAAATAGCGCCGCTGGAGTCCGTTAGCCGAGTGGGTCCAACTTTTGCTCCAAATCCTGCACACCTGCACCCGCTTCTGCTCCAGCCCCTGCACTAGCTCCAGTCCCTTCGCCGACCTCAGCTCAAGCTCCAGCACCTGCACCAGCTCCAGGTCAACCCCCAGCGCCTGCACTCTCCAGCTCCGCCCGCACCTGCTTGGCGGCCTGGACCATGTTGCCGAGGGCGGCCACGGTTTCCAGCATCCGGCGGGTTTTCAGCCCGCAATCCGGGTTGATCCAGAACTGCCGGGGGGACAGCACCTGTAAGGCCCGGCGGATCATGCCCTCCATCTCGGCCACGGGAGGCACCCGGGGACTGTGGATGTCATAGACGCCCAAGCCGATGCCCAGCTCGTAAGTCTCCTCCTCGAAGCTGGCGATGAGCTCCCCATGGCTGCGCGAGGTTTCGATAGAGATGACATCGGCGTCCAAAGCACGGATGGTCCCGATCATGTCCTGGAACTCGCAATAGCACATGTGGGTATGGATCTGCGTTTCGTCCTTCACCGTGGAGGTGGACAGCCGGAAGGCCTTCACCGTCCATTCCAGATACTCCTCCACCAGCGGCTGCTTTAAGGGGAGCCCCTCCCGGAGGGCCGGCTCATCCACCTGGATCATGCCGATGCCTGCCGCCTCCAGCGCCTCCACCTCCTGCCGGAGCGCCAGCGCAATCTGGAAGGCCACATCCCTTCGGGGCAGGTCATCCCGCACAAAGGACCAGTTGAGGATGGTCACCGGACCGGTCAGCATCCCCTTCACCGGAGCCTCCGACAAGGACTGGGCGTAGACTGTTTCCGCTACGGTCATCGGTGCCGTGTATTCCACATCCCCGAAGATCACCGGTGGTTTGACGCAGCGGGAGCCATAGGATTGCACCCAGCCGTTCCCCGTAAAGGCGAAACCCTCCAGCTTTTCCCCGAAAAACTCCACCATATCGTTGCGCTCAAACTCGCCATGTACCAGCACATCCAGCCCCAGCTCCTGCTGGATACCGATCCATCTGCCGATTTCCTCCCGGATGAAGGTCTGGTACCGCTCCTCCGTCCACTCTCCCTTGCGCCACTTCCGGCGGGCACTGCGCACCTCCGGCGTTTGGGGAAAGCTGCCGATGGTGGTCGTTGGCAATAGCGGAAGCTGCCACCGCTTCTCCTGGCGCTCCCGCCGCTCCTCGAAGGTCCCCGCCCGGGTTACCGGCTGGGCTGCCAAACCCGCCATCCGCTCCCGCACCTCTCCCCGGTTCCGGAAAGGAGAAACTGCCAAAGCCGCACGACCTCTCCGCAAAGCATCCAGCTCCGCCGCCACAGCCGCTTCGCCCAGCTTAGCCGCTTGGGTCAGCAGCACAACCTCCTCCAGCTTCTGGTCGGCAAAAGCCAAAGCCCCATGCAGCACCGGGTCAAGCCCTTTTTCCGGCACGGTGCTAACCGGCACATGCAGCAGGCTGCAGGAGGGCTGGACCACCAGCCGGCTGTCCTCCACCACTTTCCGCAAATCAGCCAATACCTGGAGCTTCTCATCGGGATCGCAAGCCCATATGTTCCGTCCGTCAACCAGCCCTGCGCCCAGCACCTTCCCGTCCGGGAAGCCGCAGCGGAGCACCGCCTCCAGATTCCGGCCCCCGTCATGGACGAAGTCCAGCCCGATGCCATGAACCGGCAGCGCCACCACCTTTTCATACGACTCCACCGCTTCGAAGTAGGTTTGCAAAAACAGCCGGAGGTCCGGCACCTCCCGTACCAGCTGCCCGTAAACCTCCTCCGCCAGGGCCAGCTCCTCTGCAGTCACATTGGTGGAGAGAATCGGCTCATCCACCTGCACCCACTGCACTCCTGCTTCCGCAAGCTCCCGGAGCACCTGCACGTACAAGGGCAGCAGGCGGCGGGTCCAATCCCCCAGCCCACCGGGCGCATACCCCTTGGACAGCTTCACAAAGGTCAGCGGCCCAACCAGCACCGGCCTGCCTTCAATGCCCAGCTCCTCCTTGGCCTCCGCATACGCCTCAAGCAGCCGGTTTCCCGTCAGCTTAGGCCGGGCGCCGTCAAGCTCCGGAACAATATAATGGTAGTTGGTGTTGAACCATTTGGTCATTTC
>JAEWAA010000581.1 GCA_023391955.1 Bacillota bacterium
GTGGTGAACCGTACGCTTCAGAATGCCATGCAGCTGGCTTCCCACTTCCAGGGAACCGCCCATCCATATGGGCAGCTGCTGGAGTTATTGCCAGAGGCGGATATCGTCATCAGCTCCTCCGGCTCCCAAGAGTTTGTCCTGGACCAGGAGCAGGTCCGCCAGACACTGCAGAACCGTGAAGCCAACCGCCCGCTGTTCATGGTGGACATTGCCGTTCCCCG
This sequence comes from Bacillota bacterium, assembly GCA_023391955.1. Taxonomy (GTDB): domain Bacteria; phylum Bacillota; class Bacilli; order Paenibacillales; family NBRC-103111; genus Paenibacillus_AR. The sequence continues at coordinate 222 of JAEWAA010000581.1, forward strand.
GAACCTGGATCCGGCCATCGGAGAGCTGCCGGGTGTGCATCTTTTTGATATCGATGATCTGGAGTCTCTGGTAGAGTCCAATCTGGAGGGGCGGCGCCGGGAGGCGGACAAGCTGACGGCGGAGATTGAGCGGGAGGCTGCAGACTTCCAGCAGTGGATGAAGACCCTGAAGGTTACCCCCGTGATCCGGGCGCTCCAGGAGAAATCCAACCGGATATACGAAGAGACTATGGAGAGTATGATGAAGAAGCTGCCCGGTCTCGATGAGCGGGAGCAGAAGGTGATCCGCAAGCTGGCCAAGAGCATTGTCAACCAGATGATGCGCGATCCGATTCTCCGGGTGAAGGAAATGGCCGGGGGCCGCTACGGGGAAGAGGCGCTGGGGATGTTTACGGAGCTGTTTGCCCTGGAAGGGATACTTGCGGAGCAGGAGGAGGCCGAGGCACCCTCCGGTACAATTGCCGGGCGGATGGCGGGGAAGAGCAGCCAGGAGCTGGGTGGTATGCCGGCCCTGCTGGCACGCAACGGTACGGAAGCAATGGCGGGTTCGTGAGGCGGACCCGCTTCTTTTGCCATTATGGGGCTTTCCCTAATGGGATTTTCATCATGGATGTGGATGTGAGCCGGCATGGAAGGATATTTCCCCGTGCTGCTGCGGCTGGAGGACAAGCCCTGTCTGGTTGTAGGCGGGGGCCCGGTTGCGGAGCGGCGGATTGCCTCGCTGATGGAGGCGAAGGCGAAGGTAAGGGTGGTCAGTCCGAGCATAACCGGAGCCATTAGGCAATGGGCGGAAGAGGGAGTGCTGGAAGCGGTGGAACGGGCGTATCTGCCCGGGGACCAGGACGGGATGTACCTGGTTGTTGCCGCCACCGATGATGCCGGCGTCAACGACGCAGTGCTGGAGCTGGCGCGCCGTCATAACCGTGCCGTAAATATGGTGGAACGGCCGGAGCTGGGGGACTTTATTGTCCCCTCTGTTGTGCGCAGGGGCAAGCTGGTCATTGCTGTTTCCACTCTGGGCGCCAGTCCGTCCGTTGCCGCTTCTGTAAGACGGCAGATTGAAGCCTGCTTCGGTGAGGAGTATGAGACCTACCTGGATTTCTTAAGCGAATTCCGCCTGCGTACCCAAGAGCTGGTGCAGGATACCCGGGCAAGGCAGGAGCTGTACCGTTCGGTTCTGCAGGAGAATGTGCTGGAGAAAATCAAAAACGGCGAATTTGAAGAATGGAGAAGCCGCGTGATGAGCCAGATGGATGGTTGTCCTCCATCCGGACCGGTTTCTCCCGACGGAGGAGAAGCATGCGCAAAATTGTAATCGGTACCCGGCAGAGCGCCTTGGCGCTGACCCAAAGCGGGCAAGTGGTGGAGCTGCTGCGAGAAGCGGCCCGCAGGACCGGAGTGGAGGCCGAGTTTGAGCTCAAGAAGATTGTGACCAAGGGCGACCGGATTCTGGATGTTTCCTTGTCCAAGGTTGGCGGCAAAGGCCTGTTTGTCAAGGAAATCGAACATGCTCTTCTGGAGGAAGAGATTGATCTGGCTATACATAGCATGAAGGACATGCCGGCAGAGCTTCCGGAAGGGTTGGTCATTGGAGGGGTACCCCCGCGTGAGGACCCCAGAGACTGCCTCATCACCGGAAGCGGCGGCGGCTTCGAAGCCCTGCCAACTGGCGCGCGGGTAGGAACCTCCAGCCTGCGGCGGGCATGCCAGCTGAAGGCGGCCCGGCCGGATCTGGTGATTGAGGTGCTTCGCGGCAACATCGATTCCCGGCTCCGCAGGCTGGAAACCGGAGAGATGGATGCGGTCATCCTGGCGGCAGCCGGTCTGCACCGGATGGACTGGCAGCACCGGATTACCGAATATCTGGAGCCGGAGCTGTGTCTGCCTGCTGTGGGCCAGGGGGCCTTGGCCATTGAATGCCGCAGCGGGGACGCCTTTATCCTGGAGCTGCTGGCTGCGGTTACCCACGAGGAGACCCGCCGGGCAGTAGCGGCCGAACGCAGCTTTTTGGATACCTTGCAGGGAGGCTGCCAGGTACCTATCGGGGCATATGCCACCTTTCTTCCCGATGGACAGCTTTCCCTTACGGGTATGGTGGGGGAACCGGACGGCAGCGTTTTGCTGAAGGATACCCTTACGGGACATGATCCCGAAGCAATGGGCAGCCGGTTAGCCGGGACATTGATCAGCCGGGGAGCCGACCGGATCCTGGCGAAGGTAAGGAGTGAAGCGCATGAGTAAGGAACAACAGCCTTTAAACCGCCCGGGTACCGTGTACCTCATCGGAGCCGGACCGGGAGATCCCAAGCTGATTACCGTCCGTGGAGCGGAATGTATTGCCAAGGCGGACGCGGTAGTCTATGACCGGCTTGCCAATCCCCGTCTATTGCGCTATATGAAGCCGGGCGCGGAGAAGATTTACGTGGGCAAGCTGCCGGACAGGCATACCCTGCGCCAGGAAGAGATCAACCGCCTGCTGGCGGATTTGGCCCTGACCGGCAGAACCGTAGCCCGGCTCAACGGGGGGGACCCCAGTATTTTCGGCCGGGTGGGGGAGGAAGCGGAGCTTCTGGC
>JAEWAA010000132.1 GCA_023391955.1 Bacillota bacterium
GATCCTGCTGCCACAGGTGCGGCTGCCACTTCCTGCTTCAGCTTGGACCGTCTGCTGTCGGATAACAGCCCGGCCACAATCCCCGCCACCAGCACCGCTCCACCCAGATGGAAGGCCTTGGCGAAGGAAGCCGCGGCTGCCTCTTGGAGCCGGCCGCCTATCTTCGCAGCCAATTCGGCCCCTGCCGGATAACGCTCCACCCAGCTCCGCAGGACCGCCTCCGCCGCTCCGCCCGAACCTCCAACCTCCTTCATCCGCACCGCCAGTTCAGCCTTTGCTCCGGCGGGCAGACTTTCATCGGCAGAAGCCCAAGCGGAAATCTCCTGCCCCGCCTTCGCCGTGTTATCCGCTACGGCCTGATTCAGCACCATCACCAGCAGCGCCACACCCATTACCGAGCCCAAGGCCCGGGTCATATTGGCCACACCGGAAGCGATGCCGATTTTCTCCTCGGGTACATTGCGGATCACTGAACCCATCACCGGCGCCATAGCCAACCCCATACCCACACCGAACATGGCCAGCCGCCAGACGATGGCGGAGAGAGGCGAGGCTGCGGTAAGGTCTCCCAGCAGCCAGGTAGACGCTGCCAGCACCGCCATGCCGGTGCCCACAAACAGCCGGCTGCCGAAGCGGTTGGTCAGCGCCCCCACACTGGCAGATACCACCATGGATGCCAGTGGCATGGCAGAGATGATCAGCCCGGCGTGGAGTACGCTTTTGCCCATAAGGCCGGTTAGAAAATACGACATCAGAAAGCTCGGAGCCATCACCCCGGCGCCAATCAATAACAGGGTCAAACACGCCCAGTTGAAGGTGCCGATCCGGAACAGCCATAAGGGCAGCATGGGGTTTTTCAACCGGCGCTCCGCCAGAACAAAACCCGCTGCCAACACCACAGCCGCCGCCAAAAATCCCAGCAGCTTCGGAGACCGCCATCCCCATTCATTGGCTTGAATCAGCGCATAATTCAGGCTGAACATGGCCCCGGTAAGCAGCCCCATACCAAGCCAGTCGATTCCCCGTCCTGCCGACGGATCGACGGACTCCCGCAGCAGCCGTACTGACAGCAATAGACAGATCAAGCCTATGGGCAAATTCACATAGAATACCGCCTGCCAGCCCATAGCATCCGTAAGGATACCGCCCAAGGTCGGTCCACTGGCCGCTGCCAGCCCGGAGATGCCGCCCCATACCCCCAGAATCAATCCCCGCATCTGCGGCGGAAACAGATCCACGGCTAAGGGAATGGTTACGGGCACCACAATGGCGGCGGCCATTCCCTGGATAACCCGGAACGTCACCAGCATGGGCAGTGAGCTGGACATTCCCACCAACGCGGAGGATACTACAAATCCGGCTACCCCGATGATAAACAGCCTCTTCCGGCCGAATTGGTCGGCAAGCCGTGAAGCCGTAATCAGACATACGGCAAAAGCAAGATTGTACCCGTTTACCACCCATGACATATGCTCCATTCCCGAATGAAAGGACTTCGTCATATCCGGCAAAGCCACGTTCACGATGGTGGAATCCAATAAAGCCATAAAGAAGCCCAGAATAATCGCAACAAAGGCAATCGTGCGTCTCCAGCCTGTTAATAGCATGTTCATCACCCCTACACAAAAGTTGAACTAAAGTTCATGTTATGATTATAGGAGTGCCTTCCGCCGGTGTCAACAAAAAGTTGAACTTTAGTTCATATTCTAATTTGACAAAAAACGGCCTGTGTCTACAATAAGAAGTAGGTGATGCGCACATGCAAACGGAAGAACCGAAAAAAGAAAAAAAGCCGGATAAATTCCGGCTTCCCCAGCAGCAGCGGAGTGTCGAAACCAAACAGAAGCTGATGGAGGCGGGTTTGCAGCTGTTCCGGGAGAAGGGCTACTTCCAAACCAATGCCAAGGAAATCGCCAAAACGGCGGGAGTTGCTACCGGGAGCTTTTACTCCTATTACACCGATAAACGACAGCTTTTTGTCGAGGCGTACCGGGCCTGCTCAGACTCCTTTCACAACAACCTGCAAGAGGGCATCAGCAGCCTGCTGGTTTTGGGGCTGGACCAAAAGGAGCTGCTGCGCCGGATGATTCTCTTTATCCTGGATGCCCACCACCAATTTGACTTTCTGGATCCTGACTTGAGTATTCTGGCAGCTACGGATGAGGAGCTGCAGCAGATTTTTGTAGAAATTAATGAGATCGGCATCCGGCAGTGCGCCTATTTCCTTAGCAAGGTGAAGGATGACCTCCGGGTGGCGGACTCCCCTGCAGTTGCCGCGGTCACTTATTTTTCCATCCGCCGGATCATTGATCTCATCGCCCATACCCAGACCGCCATACCGGAAGGAGAGCTGATAAACAGCCTTACGGATATGCTGATGGCATATTTGTTCGGAACGGTTCAGGGAACCTAATAAATAGCCGTCCTGCTGCCCGCCGCACTGATGACCGATGAAATGTCGAGGAAGGCCCTCAAACCGGCTCCGCCGGTTTCGAGGCTTCCATAACCTATCCAGCCTACGGCTCGGACCATGTTATTTCAGGGTAGCAGTCCAAAAAGCCCTCATCCGGCCTGTATCCGGTTGGGGGCCGTTAGGCGTGAACGCGAAAAAAAGCTTCCCTATACAGGAAGCTTGGTTGGTGTTGGTTGATGAATCGGAAAAATCAACCGCCTGTTATTGGTTCTCCAGTTCTTCTTTGCTGACCAGAGTGACAAGCGCATTCACGGCTTGCTCGGCATCCGTTCCCTCCGCACTGATATGAACCTCAGTGCCGGTGCTAATAGCAAGGCTCATAATGCCCATGATGCTTTTCGCATTCACCTTTTTATCATCCTTCTCCACGAAAATCTCGGAAGAGAATTTATTAGCTTCTTGCACGAACAAGGCGGCGGGCCTAGCATGAAGACCTGTTTTCAACTTAACGACGACGGGACGCCTCGACATGAACCAATACCCCCTAAAAAATGACTTATTCCATCTATTATATGAGTTGAAGCGCTTGTGCCTCATAAGAGGAAATCCGAGTCGGAAAACGCAAAAAACCTCTGTCACATTATGGAAACTAAAATGAGACAACAGAAAAGAACACGATTTTCTACCATTATAGCATCATTTCCGGAAGTACACTAGAGAAAGAACCGATTTTCAGCGGTATGTTCCCGATTGCTTCCGTCATGGGCCGATTTGGGCTGCTTTTGGACCCGGCATTTACGATTGGCGGAGCTTCTCCGCCATTTCATCTATTTTGCGAAGGCGGTGGTTGACGCCGGATTTGCTCACGTTGCCCTTCAAATAATCGCCGATTTCATTGAGATTCACATCGGGATACTGCAGCCGGATTTCCGCCACTTCCCGCAGTTTTTCCGGCAGGCTTTCCAGCCCCACCTCCCGCTGCAGGAACTTGATGTTCTCAATCTGCCGCAGCGCCGCGCCGATGGTTTTGTTCAAATTCGCTGTTTCGCAATTGACGATCCGGTTAACAGAATTGCGCATGTCCTTCATAATCCGGATGTCCTCAAACCGCAGGAGCGCCTGATGGGCACCGATGAGGCTTAGGAATTCGATGATCTTCTGCCCTTCCTTGATGTAGAACACAAACCCTTTCTTGCGTTCGATGCAGCGTGCGTTCAAGTGAAACCGGTTCGCCAGATCAACCAGCGCCTGGCAATGCTCCTCGTACATGGACGAAATCTCCAGATGATACGAGGACCCTTCGGGGTTATTCACAGACCCTCCCGCCAAGAAAGCCCCACGCAGGTAGGAACGTTTGCAGCAGTTGCCTTTAATAATGCTTTTGTCGATGCCTGTTGTAAATTGAAAGCCTTCGGAGACAATCTTCAGATCGGACAGAATGCCCTGCACCCCGGCCGGGATGCGGACGATGTAGACGTTGTTTTTCTTCAGGCGCATTTTTTTGCGAACCAGAAGCTCAATGTGGATGTGGTACGTCTTCTTCAGCAGGGAATAAATCCGCCGGGCAATAGCCGCATTCTCTGTAGAAATATCCAGAACCACCTTCTGGCTGGATACTTGGACTGCGCCGTTCATCCGGATCATGCTGGATAATTCCGCCTTCTCGCAGCAGGCCTCTGTCTCCATTAGCGTAAGCTCTTTCTTCGTCTGCGCCGCGAAGGACATGGCCTCTCACCTCCCCTGTAATCACTTGATCCCAGCCAGAGGATTGGTAAAGTGATGGAAGCGTCGAAACCGGCAGCGCCGGTTTGACGGTTATTTCTTGGACATCCAGCTTTCCACCAGCTGATAAATATGGTGGCTCAGCCGTTCGGCGTCATGCCGCAGGTAGGTCCGGAACAATACAAGCCTGTCGGCAATTACCTGATAGCCTCTGCGCTTTACCTCATCCAGATCCAGCTCAACGGCGCTTGCGCCTTGTTCGGCGTATTTCGACTCCACTTGGGGAGGAATGTCGCCATTATTCACTATAACATAATCAAACAGATGATGACCAACGTGATCGTGGATCGCCTGCAGATGGTCACTGACCGAATAGCCGTCGGTTTCCCCCGGCTGGGTCATGACATTGCAGATGAAGATCTTGATGGCATCCGATTCCACCAGGGCGTCGGCCACCCCAGGGACAATCAAATTAGGCAGAATACTGGTGTACAGGCTGCCCGGTCCGACCAGGATCGCATCCGTCTCACGGATGGCTTCCAGCACCTCCGGCAAAGGCTCCACATTCTCCGGCTCCAGGAACACCCGTTTGATCCGTCCGCCCACCAGAGGGATTTTGGACTCCCCTTCCACAATCGTACCGTCCTGCATTTCCGCCTTCAGGACAATGGCCTGGTTCGCGGTAGGCAGCACCCGGCCCCGTACAGCAAGCACCCGGGACAGAGCCTTAATGCCGGACACGAAGTCGCCCGTAATGTCATGCATCGCCGCCAAAATTAGGTTACCCAAGCTATGCCCTGCCAATCCATTCCCGGCCGTAAACCGGTACTCCAGCATGCGGGAGAGCATCGGCTCCACATCCGCAAGCGCATTCAAAACATTCCGGATATCGCCCGGCGGCGGCATCTGCAGCTCGGACCGGAGGATGCCGGAGCTTCCTCCGTCATCGGCAACAGTAACAATGGCGGTGATATCCAGAGGTTTTTCTTTGAGTCCACGCAGCATGACGGATAATCCTGTCCCTCCGCCAATCACCACGATCCGCGGCAGCCGCCCATTGCGCTGTTGCATGTGATCACCCCAATCTGTAATACCCAGGTCCGGGCCAAATGTCCATTAAGCAGCCCTGCCGGGCTGGATGCGTTATCGGACTCTTCGAATTTGTCGAAGACAAATTGAAGGCAAAAAGGCCGGAGTGGGTATGGAAGCCTCGAAATTGGTGCAGCCAATTTGAGGGTAATTCTGAAATAACCTTGACTGACTCCGCTCCCCTACACCTTACGGTCGCGGTCGGCATCCCGGTGACGCACCCGGACAACCTCCGTCTCGCTCTCCCCAAGCACCTTGCCCAGATATTCGGCAATGGCCACTGAACGGTGTTTGCCACCGGTACAGCCGATGCCGATCACCACCTGGCTTTTGCCTTCCTTGCGGTATTGGGGAATCAGGAAGTGCAGCATATCCAAAAGCTTCACCAGGAATTCCTGGGTTTCGCTCCACTTCATCACATATTCATACACATCCGCATCCATGCCGGTATTGGGTCGCAGCGTCTCCACATAGTGTGGATTCGGCAAAAAACGGACGTCAAAAATCAAATCGGCATCAATCGGCACCCCGTATTTAAAGCCGAAGGAAATCACATTCACGGAGAGCTTGCTTTCCTCCATATTGGTGAAACCGGCGGCAATCCGTTCCTTCAACTGGACTGGCTTCAAGTTGGAGGTGTCGATGACCTGATTGGCCAGACCCTTCAGCTCCTCCAACAGCTTGCGCTCCTGGTTTATTCCCTCTAGCGGGGCGTCTGCCGGAGCAAGGGGATGTCTCCGCCTGGTCTCCTTATAACGCTGCACCAGTACCGAATCAGTGGCATCCAGGAACAGGATTTCCGAACGCAGCGTATAATTCTCCTTCAGATCCAGCAGGGATTGGGACAACGCCTTGAAGAACTCTCTTCCCCGCAGGTCGATTACAAGGGCCACACGGCCGATTTTGCCGTTGGATTGCTGGATCAGCTCGGCAAATTTGGGTATCAGGACAGGAGGCAGGTTATCTACGCAAAAGAAACCCAAATCCTCCATGCTTTGCACGGCAATGGTTTTGCCGGCGCCTGACATGCCGGTAATGATGACAAGCATCGCCTGCTCCATCCGGTCCTCCATGGCGGGCTTCCTCCTCTTTCCTAACATTCTATGCAATGCGGACGGCAATGTATAACCGGCCTATTCCATCCGCGGACAAGACTTTATGATGTGCTTGTCGGGAGAACCCTATTCCAGCATCAAACCGGCAGCGCCCACCACTCCGGCATCATTGCCCAGAGTCGCAGGGACAATGTCCACCCCGGTCTGTGCATGCTCAGGCGTATACTTCCGGAAGGTCTCGCGGATGGGCTCGAACAGGATATCCCCTGCCTTGGAGACGCCGCCGCCAATAATAAACCGCTGGGGATTCACAATAACGGCCATTCCGGCCATAGCACGACCCAGATAATAAGCAGCCCGGTTAATAATCCGCAGCGCAACCTCATCACCGGCTTTACCCGCATCGAACACATCCTTGGCGGTAATCGGGTTCACCAGCGCCAACGCCGTGCGGTCGCCCCGTTCTACAGCGTCCTTGGCCATCCGCACAATACCGGTAGCCGAAGATACCGTTTCCAGGCAGCCCTTTTGCCCACACGTGCAGGCTACAGCCTCCAGATCGGAAACAATGGACACATGACCCAGTTCCCCAGCCATGCCGCCGAATCCCTCGTAAATTTTACCATTAATTATAATGCCGCCGCCTACACCTGTCCCCAGCGTGTAGCACACGCAATTGTCAATGCCCCGTCCTGCTCCGCCCCAAGCCTCGCCCAGCGCAGCCACATTGGCGTCATTGTTGATCCTGACCGGAACGCCCAGCTTCTCCTCCAGGATTTGCTTGGCCGGCACATTGCGCCAGTCCAAGTTATTGGAGAACTTGATAAACCCGTTGGGAATGTCCAAAAATCCGGCCATACCTGCACCTACTCCAGCTACCTGCTCCCACTCATACGGGGATTCGGCCACAGCCGTACGCACATACTGGGCGATCCGCTCCATACCCGCCTCTGCGCCTTCCTCCGCTTTGGTCGGTGCCTCATAGGTATGCACCAGCTTGCCTTCCGCGTCGCATACGCCTACCTTAATGGTGGTTCCGCCCAAATCCACACCCACATAAATCTTATCCGACATCGAGACCGTCACCTCAAACGAATAATAGTTTTGCTTCTGTACCCACTATAAGCCAAGGCCTCCGGCAGGTCAAGAAGCGATCCTGTGCCATTGCCGCGGCGGCCGGGAAAGGCAAAGGAGCCGCTTGGGGGGGGGCGGCTCCTTTCTCCTATTGCTGCTTAGTATCCAGTGTTGCTAATGACGATTGCTCTGCTGGGGATTGATCTGTTTCCGGCCTGATCCAGCGCCTGAACGGTTAAGAGCCGTACTCCATCGGCGATTTCATCCAATGCCCACTCCGTTGCACTTGTTTCCCCCAGCACTCTGCTGCCTGAGCGAATTTCATAACGGACAACCCCTACATTATCTTCAGAACTACTCCACCTTATGACTATTCTTCCTCCCTCTTTTTCTATTTCAGTGATCACGGGAGTAGTTGGGGCAAAAATATCTATCCACCTCAATCCTGGAGACGGCACTCCATATTCATCCTCATAGCGTTCGATTAATTCCGGGATGTCGGGAGATGACGCATGTTCAGGAGGAGTAGTTGTTAACCCAATAGTATCCCTTAATTGCTTATTGGCTTGCCCCTTGCCTAATCCGAGCATGAGAACAGGCGTTGAGCTTGAACTACTTGTTCCATCACCCAACTGGTAGCTATAATTATAGCCCCAACTCCAAATTTGTCCATTTTTTCCCATACTTAACCCATGAGCTCCCCCTGCCGAGATCATACTTTGTTCTGATAACGAACTAATCCTAACTGGGGACAACCGCTGGGTTATTGTTCCATCGCCCAATTGTCCCTTGCTATTGGTGCCCCATGACCAAACGTTTCCTGAGGCAGTTAAGATGATATTAAAGTCGACACCGGCGGATACATCATTTACAGCCTCGGGAATTCCACTGACTCTTACAGGCCGAGAACGACTCTGCAGTGTTCCATCTCCTAGTTGACCCCAAAAATTTCCTCCCCAGCTCCAAACATCCCCATTAGTATCTACTGCCACATTGAAATACATGCCGCTGGAGATTGCCTTCACTTTAGGCAGACCGAAAACCATAACAGGAGAATACCGTATCACGCTGGTACCGTCTCCAACCTGGCCATATGAATTTTCCCCCCAACTCCAGACAGTTCCATTATTTTGCAATGCCATGCTATTTAACGTGCCGCCAGATACAGCTATTACATTGGTTAACCAAGGGACTTGAACTGGTGTCATCTGATATCTTATATTAGAGTTTCCCAAACCAAGCTGACCTCCCAAGTTGGAGCCCCATGTCCACACTGATCCGTCACTCTTGACCGCCATGCTATGTTGATCAGCAGCTTCAATAGAAACTACCTGACTCAAACCGGGAATCTGGACGGGAGTCTCGCTACTTTCCACATTGGGGATACCCAACTGCCCCATAGAGCCTTTCCCCCAACTCCAGACTGTGCCATTACTTTGCAAGGCCAGAGCATGTTGTCCCCCCTGACTGATTGCAATTATCGAATGCAATCCCTTAACCTGTGTTAATTGGGGATAACGATTTTCTCCGCAGACCCAGACTGTGCCGTCGGTTTTCAGCACCAAGCTAGAAGCTCCTCCTGCAGAGACTGTCTGCGGAAGTGCTACTCCTGTTTTTATCGACACCATGTTGCTCCAGTTGGACACTTTCCCGCTACCATCTCTGGCTCTGATGGAAAAGTTGTATGTTGTTTCCGGGCTCAATTCTGTAACTGTATAGGAAGTTGCTTGCGCGTAGGGCGTCCCAGTCACGTTGGTGGACGCACCCCACTTACCATCTCGATTGATGTCATAACCTTCCACCGCCATATCATCTGTGGGCTCCGTCCATTCCAGCACAACAGAGTTTGCGGTTACTCCAGTAACTTTCAGCTCTGGGATTCCCGGTGGAGAAACATCAGAAGGTGTTCCAGGAATATTCACGAGAAGACGTGTTGTACTTCTGTAGCTCTCATCTTCGCCAACTCCCAGGACTCCATTCCCATTAATGCCCCAGCTCCACAAACTGCCATTCTCTTTTACTGCCAAAACATATCCCTGACCAACAGCAATATCCACCACACCGCTTAAGTGTGACACTTTCACCGGAGTCAAGGCCGTTTGGATTGTCCCATTGCCAAGAGCACCTGTACTATTCACTCCCCAACCCCATGCGGTTCCGTCATTCTTCAAAGCTATCCCAAAGTAGTCGCCGGCCTTTACAGATACGATTCCCGTTAATCCGGAAACTTGCACTGGAATAGAGCTCCCTTTGTCACTTCCATCACCGATAGGACCAAAGATTTTATTGCCCCAGGCCCAAACCGTTCCATCACTCTTCAAAGCCAAACTAAGATGTGTTCCTGCAGATATAGCTATCATGGACGACAGCCCGGATACTTGTGCCGGCTGCAGCCTGTCAACTAACGTGCCGTCTCCCAATTGTCCGTCGCTGTTGCCTCCCCAGGACCATACTGTTCCATCACTCTTAAGGGCCAAACTGTGAACTGCACCTGCCGATACAGCCACCACAGACTCCAAATGCGGAACTTGAACGGGATTTATTTGATAAATGCTCGACTCACCTGGAACATTCGCACCCCAAGCCCACACGGTGCCATCTTCCTGTAGAGCCAAACGACTGATAGGTCCGGAAGCCATGGAGGTAACAGTTCCCAAATTGGCAACAGGAACAGGCTCTGTCACCAAAGTGCCATCGCTTGCTTGCTTTATGCTACCAGGAACCATCTTCCCCCATGCTCACAAAGCACCATCCTTCTTCAACCCCATGGTATATTCGGACCCGGATGCAATGGCCTCATAATCCCGCAATGGTGTTCTAACAGGAACATTGGCTTTGTCAAACGTCCGAGTGCCTAACTCTCCTCCTTTGTTTACTCCCCATGCCCACACCGTACCATCATTCTTGATGGCAAAATTGCTCCAGAGAGCAGACACAACAGGGTCTGTCAGCACTGCCCGAACTACGGCGCTTGCCCCAGATATATTACCGGCTGCATCCTTTGCCCGCACTGTAAACAAGTGCGCTGCGCGGGGAGCAAGACCAGCAATTCGGAGATGCGATTTGTCTGTACTGCCTACCAGCGTTTCTCCATTGTAAACATCGTATCCTGCGATACCGGAAGCATTGTCCATGGTTGGACTCCAAGCCAATACCACTGATGAAGCGGTTTTGGAGGCAAGGAACACGCTCCCCGGAGCTTGTGGCGGAGTGCGGTCGATAAGGACCAACGCACTAGTTTCATTGCTGATATTATTGGCAATGTCCAAGGTACGCCCATAGATTCGAGTCTGGCCCTCGACCGTAACAATTACTGGAGACAGATAATCTAACCATTCGCCCTCTGACGTCAATTTGTACTGACTTTTCTGTACACCGCTCAAGCCATCCAGCCCATCTGCAAAAGTCACGATAACATCATTTTTAGTCCATTTAGTCTCGTTTAAGCTAATTTCAGGCCCAGTTATTGGAGGCGTTCTATCAATCTTGGCATTAACACTCGTTTCAGCGCCAATATTTCCAGCATAATCAATCGTCCGCGCATAAACCGGCGTTATCCCCTCCAATTTGACCTCTAATGGTGCCGTGTAATCGTACCATTCGCCTTCTGCTCCGATTTTGTATTGACTTTTGTTCGATCCACTCAGGGCATCCTTACCGTGAATAATGGATACACGCACGTGATTATTGGTCCAATCCACAGGCTCATAATTTACGACAGGTGCTGCTGGCGGATTTTTATCAATTTTAATATCAAGCTGCTGAGAAACTCCGTTTCGATTATGGTCGCTCGCCCCTATGTATAGCGGAGTAATTCCTTCCTCTTGAAAAGTCAAGGGAGTTGAATACAAATGATAGAGTGAATCATCAATTGAGTATAATACCCGATTTACTCCGGAATTGCTGTCCTGTGCCGACAGTGTAACCTCAACATCCGAAGAGTACCAGCCGTCCAGCCCACTTGTGCCCTTAATCTCATGTGTAAGAACAGGCGCCTCGGTATCGACGCTTTGGGCTTCATCCAGAATAACGGTAGGTTTAAGGATTCGGTCAATTGTGCCATCACCATTGTCATCCACTTGCAGCTCAATTGCATGATCCACATCAGTATGGGATGAAATGATGGTTTGAGGAGTAATGGAAACATCCTCGAAACGAATGGTTTTTACCAGCGTGTCAGATTGATTATATTCCTGCAGGGTATAGGTCATAAACCCGTCACCAGTTCCGTTAATCTTGACATCATAGTTATCTTTATTTAAATATACGGTCTTCTGGTCACCATTCAAGTAGTAGCTTGCAGAGGGGATGTTTAATTCAAAACCACCGTTTCCATCATAGCCCAAGCGATTGCCTTGTGCATCAGTCAAATGAATATCTACCGGGCATGCAAGTGTAATCTTTAGATTATCTTTTGCAGCCGGTTCAGTACGAAGCGAAGTGTTAGAATCATCCGCATGATTATCATTTAACAATTTGGCTACATAATCAATGACGGCAGGATTATTCGGGAGGCTGCCGTGGCCCTCTGTAATGAACCTGGCGCGGTGATCAAACAACCTTCCTACAGTTGCACTCCATATGGGAACTGTTTCGTCTCCATTTACCGGTGTTGTATCTGCCGAAAAAAGGCTGTTATCTTCTACAAAATTTGGATTTACTTCTCCAATGCTTGCAATGCCATCTCCCACGACCAAATGAAGCTTGTTCCCCAAGGAATTCAAGGTAGATATCAGATTCAGATTATCGTGAAACTGCTCCGCGTTCTCCAATGCCGCTGTACTCACATATGGACCGTTGTAAGTGCTATTATTCAGAAAAGCTTTTGTAGAGGAATAGTCAAAATAATTATCCTTGTTTTCCCTCTCGAAGAGATATATCATTCCTGTTCCATAACCTGTATCAACCATAATCCGTTTCTTTTTACCTGTGGACATACCGAGGAAACGATTGCCTATTCCGGTGGAAAAATAGCCTTCCGGGGGAAGAAGCTGGTAAGCCGATCGCATATTTTTAGCTAATTCCCGCATTTTATTCTGAATCAGACTATCCGATATCTCATTCCCAACGCTCCACTCATATCCGCCTGCTCCATTCGAGAGAAACTTCCCGGTATACAGTACATACTGGAATTTGGGCGCCCCCAGATACGGTGTTCCAATGGTCGTCAAGCTGTGAATTTTTTCCTGACCATATTGTGCCACATATCCAGTGGCAATTAACCCACCCATACTGTGAGCCACAATGTCGAGTTGGCTTTCACCGGTGGCTTCCAGAAACTTATCTATTGCTTCTGTAAGCTTAATACTTATCGTATAAGCATTATCTCTTCTAAAATCATAATTCATCATCCTGACATTGTAACCCTTGGCCTGCAAGCCATAAAATAATCCGTCATAATAACCATTCAGAGGATTACTTATTCCTTCTTTATCGTCTGGATCCTGGCTATGCCAGAAATCATCCCATTTATTTTCCGACTCTCCAGCATTATCTAAAGACAAGACATTAAATGTATATCCCCCCACCGCATCGAGAGAGGCAGGGTCCCAAACCTTCTTTAGGCTATCGGGTAAATAATGTAGTGGCGATCCGGCCATTCCGGGAATAACAAGAACCGGAGGAGAGGTATTGGTAGCAGCGTAGCTTAAGGCCGCATCGCTGTTACCTCGGGTGCCACTGGAATCCATAGCTGTGACTGAAACCACATACTCCGTTCCAAGCTTCAAGCCCTCCGCCTTGTATGAAGCGTTATTAACAACGGTTTTATTCCGGTAATCATCGCCATTGCCCATTACGATCACTTCATACTGATCCGCATAAGGTACAGCATTCCATGAAATGTTCATAACCCGGCTTCCCGGTTCAAGGCGGAGAACAGGATTATCTAGCTTTAATGATTGCACATAGTAATTGCTGGGGGATTGCCCGCTAATCACATTGCCCTTACCATCTTCCCCTTCAACAATAAACCGGTGATACCCCGCTCTCGTAGGCGTCCAACTTATTGGATTGGAGTAAATAGGCTGTGACTCAATTGGGATCCAGTTGTTCCCTTCCAGATATTCAATCTGCAATTCCAAAAAAGAAAGCTGCAGCGAGGTATAATAATGGATTTTCATTGGGTAACCTTGGATAAATGAATTTCCATCCGGAATTACGCTAATAGTTGCAGAAGAATCAAGGACATTAATCTTCCACAATTCGCTCTTCCAATAACCTGGCCCATATTGAGTGTCATAATAATAATCGTATCTGACCTGGAACTGCCCTGTTCGATTTGGTGTGAAGGAAAATATGATGGGCTGATTTGCACTGAGATCAGCACCCTCACCATCCACACGGTTTTCCTCCAATATTTTCAGTCCTCCTGGATCAGTAACGGTGATTCGAACAGCCAAAATAGCATCCTCGATGAATATACTCGTAGTAACTTGTTGTCCCAAGGAAAGATTAGATTCATCCGCCGGAGTTTTTCCGTAAGCGGCAATCTGGGCAATTTCCGGTTCATACGTTGAGCCTGTAACCGTTCCTTCATCGTTTATTGTAACGGTTCGTACATACTGCTGAAGGATAGCCCCTTCGGGATTTATTATCCCATACCCATAATGTTCTGCATCGCCGGCATATCTGGCGGATTGCAGGATGGCTGCCCGTATTTCCCTGGCATTCCATTGGGGATTTGCGGACCACACAGCTGCGGCTGAACCGGATACAAAGGCAGCAGCCACAGAGGTTCCGGAAGCAGTGGCATAGGAAGCATTCAGGCTTGTCGTATAGATCAGAGACCCGGGCGCCATCAAGTCCAGATTAGCTCCGTAGTTGGAGAAGGAGGCCCGTGTGCCTTCCCGGTCAATTGCTCCCACACTGATTACTTTGGAGTAAGCAGCAGGATATACCGTTTCATTCACGCCACTGTTGCCAGCCGCTGCAATGATAAGCATACCCGCATCCCAGGCTCTGTCGATAGCCTCCTGCATGGCTTGACTATAGGCCTTTCCAGTAAAGCTAAGATTGATAATATTCATCCCTTGCTCAATGGACCAATCAATTGCTGCTATAATATCGCTATAATTGCCCTGACCCTGGGCATTGAAAGCCTTGACGGAATATAATTCCGCTGAAGGAGCCATGCCTTTTACTCCGGTCCCGTCCAGCTGGCTGCCGATAACACCCGCTATTCGGGTTCCATGGCCATTCTCATCGAAGCTGGAATAGGTATTCTCCACAACCGTGGTATGTCCGGATACAAGCAAATCAGGATGATCGGCAGCAACGCCGGTGTCAATGATGGCAATACGTATTCCACTGCCTGCCGCTCCGCGTTCATAAAGGGCTGCACCGGACAAGGCGCTGTAGCCCCAGGTTTCAACCTCCCCGGAGGCATTCGTCATGTCGCTTACTGTGGCAACGCCGTCCGGCTCAATGTACTCTACTTCAGGGTCCGCTTTTAATGCTATGTATTCACTTTGCGTCAGATTTATCACAAGAGCCGACATATGTTTAAATTGCTGTACTTCATCATTCACCCTTTTGCCAGCCAATAGTTTGGAGGCATTTCTTTCTCTGCCGGATTCTTTATATTTAACAATATACCGTAGCGTACTATCCACTGAGACAGCCTTGCTTTCCGCATATATGACATCTGTAACCGTATTTTTATCTGCCGCGGAAATGAAATCTTCACCTGATAGCTGGACGGCCGTTTCACTCCCCAGGGATACCCCCGGAGAGAACAGCATAGCTGCAATAATCGTAAGTATGAATATACTTCTCAAATGCTTCACATTATCACTCCCTAATTTTAAAATGAATAACGGGGCTTTTGTCCTTCGGGTGCAATCTCATTCCTGCTTATTCTTTTCATCACCTCCTCGCGCGGAGTATTTTTATCACTCTCTAGTCCATACCAACTCAATATCGTGACATATGTTTCTGTAAAATATCTAAAGTTAGGTCCGCCAATTGAAAATGGTTCCTGTCTCAGTACTTCTACCATGGACGTGCAGATATCATAAAACTGCTCGTCAGTTAGCTCTTCCGATCCTTTCCAATAAACCCCCACATCTGGAAGATAATCGAACTTATCGATTACCTCCTCCAGGGAGGCCAAATAATACTTTTTGTCGTCTCCGTCGTGCAGGAAGCTTCCTCCATTGGTGCCAACCTTCAGTTCCGCATCCCCCACCACCGGCTGCAGACGCTGCTTCAGGTAAGCCGATATTTCGCCATTGAATCGGCTCTTTACAAAATTCGAGCTTTTTACTTTCGTTCTGCTATGGTTCACAATAACCAGAAACTGAAACCGCTTCCCATTAATTACCGAATCTCCCACCACGTGATATTCTTTCAGATTAGTAAACATACTGCTGTAGTATCGGGGCCAATCCAGCTTGAAATCCACCCCTTTATAGGTGGTACGGATATACTCATCCGCCAACTCCCGCGCCGTATAGCGGTTCCAGCAGCTGCGAAGGAAAAAAAATAATGCAACCGCCAGTACAAACAGAACGAATATCTTCCACTTTTTCATTTAGAATTTCTCCTATTTTTCAATTCTATAATTCTGTCTACATACCGATTTCACCCATTATTTTCTTTCATTGTATTTCATCTGCTATTTCCCGTACAGAACCATTTTTGGGTTTAAATTAGGTAATTAGATGTGATTTAGAAACTGACGTCTCTTGAATATAGCTAGCCACGTTTCCTTAGGAGCCTAAAACTCTGTTTGCATGCAGGCAGGTCCCAATTCCACCAGCTTAGCTTATAGATATCAGGATACAACACCGGTCGCATCGTCCATCGACAATGAAGCAATCGATTGCGGACTGAGGAGCCGTTATTTCCCGGAAATATGCGCTTCTGATAATATCGCGGACTCACGGTGCGCTATTTCCTCTACATTCCGCCCAAACCGGCTTATTTCTGGCAGATAACGGCTCCTGGGTCCGCTCAGCTGAAAAAATACCGTTTTTTTCGCTCAATAGCGGCTGCTGTGTCCGCTCTTGTCATCCCTGGCCTATTTGTAGCCCGTTGTAGCCCGCCCGCATTTCCGGGAAACACAAAAAAACCGCCCAACTTTCCGGGCGGTTTATGCATACTTCTTCTGAACCCTCTTACAGGCTTTGGCTCCAATCATGCACCATGCTGCCTTCCAGGAACTTCTCGCAGTCCAGGGCGGCCATACAGCCGCTGCCCGCGGCGGTGATGGCCTGGCGGTAGCGGTGATCCTGCACATCCCCGCAGGCGAACACGCCGGGGATGTTGGTTTCGGTGGTGCCCGGCTTCACCTTGATGTAGCCGGTTTCGTCGGTTTCGATTTGGCCGCCCAGGAATCCGGTGTTGGGAGTATGCCCGATGGCAACGAAGATGCCGTCGGTCTCGATAACCTCCTCCTGCCCGGTGGCATTGTTCTTGACCTTAAGCCCTGTAACGCCCTTGTCGCCGGCCAGTACCTCCAGCGGCGTGTTGTTCAGGCCCCAGCTGACCTTGGGATTCTCACGGGCACGGTCCTGCATGATCTTGGAGGCCCGCAGCTCGTCGCGGCGGTGGACCAGCTTCACTTCCGTGGCGAAGCGGGTCAGGAAGTTGGCTTCCTCCATGGCGGAGTCGCCGCCGCCCACCACGATAATCTTCTTCCCGCGGAAGAAGAAGCCGTCACAGGTGGCGCAGGTGCTCACGCCGCGGCCCACATTTTCACGTTCTCCGGTGATGCCCAGATACTTGGCGGAGGCGCCGGTGGAGATAATCACCGATTCAGCCTCCAGGGTTTCGCCGCCCTCCATCACAACCTTAAACGGACGGGAGCCAAACTCCACCTCTTTGACCCAGCCGCTTTTGAAGGAGGCGCCGAAGCGCTGCGCCTGCTTGCGCATATTGTCCATCAGCTCCGGACCCATGATCCCCTCCGGAAACCCGGGGAAATTCTCGATTTCGGTGGTGGTGGTCAGTTGTCCGCCCGGCTCCGGTCCTTCAATCACCAGCGGGTTCATATTGGCCCGGGCCAGGTAAATGGCCGCCGTAAGGCCCGAAGGGCCGGTTCCGATAATGATGCTTTTGTACATTGCAGGTTCATCCTCCCTAAGGGTTTTGCGCAAGGCAAAACCGGCATCGTAAGCATAAACTTCCCTTATTGTTCCTCTGTCGTTGCTGCAGCTCCCGTGCTCCCGTCCGACCGTGTTCCTTCATAGATCGCCTTCATCTTCTGACGGAGGCCGCAGGCATCGTCAATATGCTTCACACAGGTGCGTGCTGAGCTGATCGAGATCTGGTAGCGGGCTGCAATTTCCTCATAGGTCACAGACCGGCGGTGCATCTTGGCCGTGAGATATTCCAGTGCCGCCGCCCAGCTTTCCGGCTTCGTCATACGCGGTTTAGCCGGGGACACTCGGGATAAGTATTCCACCCAGAGCGTTTCCAAGTCATGCTGCTGCACCAGATCATACCGTTTATTCATGCTGGAGAAGGCCAGATCCAGGACCACGCTCCATTCTGCTTCCCAACCGGGAAGGGCGGGGGCATATGGCTGGGCCGGATGTTCGGCCAGCGTACCCTCCAGCATAATTGTATATGGTCCCGGCACCTTCATCGTCCGCAGCACAAACATGGCGACGCGCTTCAGGTAGTCATTTTCCAACGGGTCCAGAAGGAATTCACTCAGTGCTTCCTTCACCTCAAGGTCCGCAATCAGGCCGAAGGCCTGGATCACCTGGAGCTTGGTCTCCATATCCCCATGGCGGAGCGCCCAGAAGAAGGAGGACCGGACCAGCGGGTCCTTGCGGATGGTTTCCGGCAGTAGCTCCCCTTCCTCCTTCTCCATGGAGCGGAACTGCTCCTCGAAGGGCAGGTGATAGTGGTAGCTCAAGAAGGGACGGGTTAGGCCTTGGCCCTCGGGAGCATCGCGCCGTTCCATCATCGTCAGATAGAAGGGCGGAATCTTGGAGGCCGGGTCAAGCCGCGCCGCTTGCTGCCAATGGCGCTCCGCCTCCGCGTACCGTCCGGTATTTACGCAGGCCACCGCGATGTAATGATACAGGGAAGGGTCCTCCTGGGCGCCGCACATGCCGCTTTTGGTCAGACGGCGGAACAGCTGGTAGGCAGCCTCATGCTCACCGAGGATCCCCATGGTGGTAGCCAGCTTGAACACATGCTCCTGGTGGTAGGGGCAGGTTTTGCGCAGCAGGGCCGCCAACCGCTCCAGCCGCTCCCGGTCGCCCAGGTTCTGATAGAAGATGGCCAGATTGCACAGCGCGTGCAGATTGCCCTCCTCCTGGTCCAGAACCTGGCTGATGGTCTCCATAGCCTTGGTGAAATGCCCCATATAATAGTAAGCCAGCGCCAAATTGTTCTTGGCCGCCAGAAATTCGGGATATTTCTTGATGACCCGCTTCAAGAGCTTCACCGCTTCGCCGAATTGCCCCTGCTCCAGCAGACTGCGGGCCTTGTCATGCTCAAACAGCCCCTCGCGGCTTTTGATAAAAGCCGGCTCCGAGGGACGCTCCAGCTCGTAGCTCAGGTACTCCATCATTTCCTCGGATTCCTGGACGAACTGGCCTTCCTCATCATTCTCCAGGTAGTGGATAATCGCTTTCTCCGCCGCCTCGAAATCCTCCATATTGGCAAAATTATTCGCCATATAGAAGTAGCATTCCGTCATGGTCGGATCAACCTCATCCACAATGCGCTGCAGAATCTGATTGGATTCGCTATATTTCCCAATCTCGGACAGGATACCCGCCAGATTGCAGTGATTCACAGGATTCTCCGGCTCATAATCAACCGCCCGCCGGAAATACTTGATCGCCTTATCGTATCGGTAACGGTCCAAGGAACGGACCGCTCTTTCGAAAAAGAACGTGGCATCCATATGCAGTGGGATGATTTTCTGGTTTCCTGGAGCCGCCACACACTTTTTCTTGCCCATCATAAGGCACCTCCGGATCTCGCAGTTCAATACGGGACATTGCCCGTTAAAATCAAGTATAGCCAAGTGCCATTTGGAAGTAAAGGCGAGTCTGCACAGGAGGATTCAGGAAATTCCCTTCCAGATCCCTCCAGAATCCGGAAGCCCAAAAAAAGCGCCCCGGCTGAAAACCGCCGCAGGACGCTTTACTGATTTTACTCTTTTAGACCCCGCCATATTTGAAAAGAGAGCTGATGGAGCCCCCGCTGGTATTAATGCGGATGGCGTTGGAGAGCAGGCCCGCTACGGAGAGCACGTGGAAGCGGGAGGAATGCTCCTCGGGAATGGCAATGGAGTCGGTAATGACGACCTCCATAATATTCGGGTGATCCAGACGCTCCAGAGCTGGCGGTGAAAATACCGGATGGGTGGCGCAGATCAGCACGTCGTTGGCTCCCCGCTCCTTCAGTCCTTCCACTACGTTGACAATGGTTGTCCCCGTATCGATCAAGTCCTCGATAATAATGGGGGTGCGACCCTCCACCTCGCCGATGACGTGGGTAATCACCGATTGGTTATGCTCCGGGCGTTTTTTGATCATAATGGCAAACGGGGCATTCAATATATTCGCCAGATTCTCCGCTGTCGTAGCCCGTCCCGCATCAGGGGATACCACGATGGGATTCACAATATTCTTCTTGCGGATGTAGTCGCTGATCAGATCCAAAGCCGTCAGATGATCTACCGGAATGTTGAAAAAACCCTGGATGGCCGGTGCGTGGAGGTCGATGGTAATGACTCTGTCGGCCCCTGCCGTAGTCAGTACATCCGCCACCATTTTGGCCGAAATCGGCTCCCGCGGTGCTGCCTTGCGTTCTTGTCTGGAGTAACCATAGTACGGAATCACCAGGTTGATTGTCCTTGCCGAAGCACGTTTGGCAGCATCCATCATAACCAGAAGCTCGACAAAGTGTTCGTTGATGGGCCGGGAAAAGGTTTGGACCAGGAACACATCACAGTTGCGGATGGTTTCCTCGTACAAGCAATAATGCTCCCCGCTTTTGAAGCGGGACAGCTTGACCCGTCCGAGCGGACGACCCAGCTCTCCGCAGATCTTCGCCGCCAATTGCGGATTCGAAGAACCGGAGAAAATTTTCACGTTTTCGGAAATCATGGTTACCCTCCTGAGCTTTTTTGCCGATGCGGCATGAACCTTCCGGGTGAAACGGCACTTCTATTATACATCCTTGAGAACGCTTTTGTTAGTCTCAAAAATGAACGTTTCCCTATGGAGCTCCATAATACGACAGCTTAAGGATCGGTAAAGGATATATAACTTTGTTCGGAAATTGAACAAACTAACACCAATTTTTATAACCGCTTTGTTTTATAATAAGGTAGAAATCATGAACCGGCCTTCTCCGGAGGGCTGCTGCAGGGAGGAACTGTTATGGCGACTTATCAAAATCCGATTTTGCCGGGTTTTTATCCGGACCCGTCCGTGTGCCGGGTGGGGGAGGACTATTATCTTGTAACCTCGAGCTTTGAATATTTCCCGGGTGTTCCCGTGTTCCACAGCCGGGATCTGGTCCACTGGCGGCAGCTGGGCCATGTGCTGGACCGCCCCTCACAGCTGAATATGGACGGCATTCTGCCCTCCAAGGCGATCTGGGCCCCCACCATCCGTTACCATCAGGGAACCTTCTATATGATTACCACCTTCGTGGACAACCAAGGCCAGCAGCATAATTTCTATGTTACGGCGCAGGACCCGGCAGGCCCGTGGTCCGATCCCGTCTGGCTGGAGGACGCGCCGGGCATCGACCCGTCCCTCCTGTTCGACGATGACGGCAAGGTTTATTACACCGGCAACAGGGTTCCCCCTGAGGGTCAGGTCCATGCCAAGAATATGGACATCTGGATTTCCGAGCTGGATGTGGCGACCGGCAAGCTGATTGGGGAAAAAAAGAGCCTCTGGCAGGGCGCCCTGAAGGTGGCCCATGCCCAGGAAAGCCCCCATCTGTACAAAATCGGGGGCTACTACTATCTGATGATCGCCGAGGGCGGAACCGGCTTCACCCATGCCGTGACCATTGCCCGAAGTGAGCATGTATATGGCCCGTATGAAGGCTATAAGGGCAACCCCATTTTGACTCACCGCCATCTGGGCCGGGAAGCGGCCATCGTGAATGTGGGGCATGCAGATATTTTCGATACCCAGGACGGCGACTGGTGGAGGGTTTGTCTGGCCTCCCGCCCTTACGGCGGCTA
>JAEWAA010000182.1 GCA_023391955.1 Bacillota bacterium
ACATGGTAGAGTCTTCCATTCACCTCATCGAATTCCCGGATGGTCCGTTCCTCCCGGTTGAAGGCTTTGACCACCTGCAAACCGGAAATGGTCTCCTCCATCAGCCCGTTCAGCTTCCCCAGCTCCGCCTGCTGGGCTTTGTAGAGCGGCCCCGTCCGGCGGGTGATGCTTTTGGCCAGGATATACACCAGGGGAACGGTGATCAGAGTAGCCAGCGTAAGCAGTGGACTGAGCCACAGCATCATAATAAGGGACCCGGTAATGGTCAATACCCCCGCCATCAGCTGAGTGGTGGTTTGGGATACGGTTTGGCTCACCTGGTCGATGTCATTGGACAGCCGGCTCATCACCTCACCATGAGGCCGGGAATCGAAGAACGAAAGCGGCAGTCTTTGCAGCTTGCCGAACATGGCCCGCCGCAGACTGGCGGTCACCCGCTGGGCAAGGCCGGCCATCAGCCAGCTTTGTGTGAGGGTGAGGCACGCATCCAACAGATAAGCCGCCCCCAATCCCAGGAGCGCCATCTCCAGCACGCGCAATTCCACATTCCCGGCACCGCCGTCCATGGCATTGACAGCCACCCCTAGAAGATACGGGCCTGCCAGGCCCAGCAGTGAGCTGGCCAGAAGAAACCCGAGAATCAGAAGCAGCAGCCCCCGCTCCCGGCCGAGAAACCCCCACAGTCTGCGGATGGTGCCACGGAACTGCTTGGGCTTCACCTTGGGTGCATTCATCCGGAAAGCCCCGCCTGGCCTGGCGCCCGGCGCCGGAACGGAGGTGGCGTCAAACCGCAGGCGGTCACCGCCGCCGGATGCGCCATTATTCTCCTTGGACATGGGGAACCGCCTCCTTTCCGGTTTGTGACGCATAGATTTCCCGGTAAACCCGGCAGCCGGCCAACAGCTCATCATGGGTGCCCAAACCGGCAATCTCCCCATGCTCCAGCACAAGAATCCGGTCCGCATCCATGACGGAGGTAATCCGCTGGGCGATAAGCAGGCAGGTCATCCCCCGGGTTTCCCGGCGCAAGGCCTCCTTGATCCGGGCTTCAGTAATCACATCCACGGCACTGGTGCTGTCATCCAGAATCAGAATGTCGGGTTTGCGGATCAGCCCGCGGGCTATGGAAATCCGCTGCTTTTGACCGCCGGAGAGGTTGACGCCCTTCTGTCCGATCCGGGTGTCATACCCTTCCGGGAAGGCCGCGATAAAGTCATGGGCACCGGCAATCTTGGCGGCCGCCTCAATTTCCGCATCGTCAGCCTGCTCCTTGCCCCAACGGATATTATCCTTGATGGAGCCGGAGAACAGCACCGACTTCTGCGGAACCACCGCAATCCGCTCCCGCAGCTCAGCAGGATCCAGGGTGCGCACATCCTGCCCGTTCACCAGCACCTGGCCGGAATCCGCATCATAGAAACGGGGGATCAGGCTGATCAGCGTGCTTTTGCCCGAGCCGGTGGACCCGATAATCCCAACCGTTTGCCCAGGCTCACATACCAAATCGATTCCGTTCAGCACCGGCTTGCCCTTATCTCCGCCAGCCGATCCGTAAGTAAAGGTCACATGGCGGAATTCAATCCGCCCCGGCACCTCCGGCTGGGCAACAGCCGGTTTGCTCCAGGTCATAGCGCTGTCGTCGGCGAACACCTCACTGATCCGTTGGGAGGAGGCACGGGCCCGCACGAACATCATCAGCACCATGGAGATCATCATCAGGGAGAACAAAATTTGCGTCATGTAGTTGACAAAGGCGACAATATGGCCCACCTGCATATCCCCATTGTCCACCCGCAGGCCGCCGTACCAGAGCACAGCCAAAATACCCGCGTTCACCGTCAGCGTCACCGCCGGGTTAAAGGCAGCCATCGCCCGCATGACTTTTATGGAGCGGGTCTGATACTCCAGATTGGCCGTTTCCATTTTGTCCGTTTCATAGCGGAAGCGGTTGAAGGCCTTCACCACACGGACTCCGGACAGATACTCCCGCAGCACCAGATTCATCCGGTCCATGGCCTTTTGCACCTTCAGGTAACGGGGCAATCCAATTCGCATGTTGATCAAAATCAGCACACCCACCAGGGGAACCACAATCAGCAGGATCACCGAAAGCCGGGGATTTAGCCGGATGGCCATAATGAGACTGCCGATGCAGGTCAGGGGCGCTTTGACAAAAATACGCATAAGTCCGTTGGTGAAGTTCTGCACCTGGGTTACGTCATTGGTCAGCCTGGTCAACAGCGACGCCCGGTCGAACCGGTCCATGCTGTCGAAGGTTAAGGACTGGATCTTGCGGAACAGATCGGAGCGCAGCTCCGTGCCAAAGGCCTGGGACACCCGGCTGGCCAGCACATTGCGGGTACAGGCCGCCAAAGCCCCCACCGCCGTAATGCCAAGCATCAGGCCGCCAAGCTTCCAAACCGTATCCATCTGCTCCAGGGCAATCCCCTCGTCGATGACTCTGGACAGAATCGTCGGCAGGAGCAAATCGCAAAGCGCCTCCACAGTCAGAAAAAAAACGGCAAACACAAACCATCTGCCGTATTTCCGGACATATTTGCTTAGATAGGACATGATGTCTATGCTCCTTCCCTAAACATACGTGCGTCATCCCCGGCAACTGCCGGAGACGGATTGGGAATACTTCGCCTCACAAGGGATCCAACTGGACCATTGCTTGTTTGCCGCTCAGTTGGATGCCGGTTTGGCGTTTGCCGCAGGGCGCCAGCGCTTTCGTGAGCTCCTCCAGCAGTGCCTTGGCCTGGGCCCCCTCCTTGCTTCCACTGAGCACCACCTTCAGCAGAACAGCGTCCCCGCCGCGCAGAAGGCGCTCCGCCTGGCTTTTTTTGACCTCCAGATCATGCTCCTCGATGTGGGGGGTGAGCCGCAGCTCCTTCACCTTGGCCGGACGCTCCTGCTTCTTCGCCTGCTCCTTCTCCTGGCGCACTGCACCCGCACCTGCCAGCCTGCAGGGCGGGGGGCTCTCCAGAAGGGAGGTGCATACCAGATCCACCTTCAGCTTCCTCGCCATAGCCAGCGCCTCGGCAGTGGAGACAATCCCCAGGTCCTCCCCCTGAAGGCCGGTAAGCTTAACCTCCGCCGCTTTGATTTTCTCATTTTTGATCAAAAAGAACCCCTTCTTCCTCTATGAAATCCGTCAAGCATGATACCCCTTAAGACCGGCGCCGCTTCTGCGGTAATGTCCCGGTGTGACCCCGGTCAGGCGTTTGAACATCCGGCAAAAATGGGACAAATCCTGAAACCCCGAGGATAGCGCCACCTCCGCCAGCGGCATGGAGCTGGACTCCAGAGCCTCCTTGGCCTTGTTGATCCGGTAGGCAATCAGGTATTCGGTAATGGACAGCCCTGTCTCCTGCTTGAAAATCCGGTGAAGGTACGAGCGGGACAGATGGAACCGGCGGCACAGCGACTCAATGCGCAGTGTTTCCCGGTATCCCCCCGCTACCAGCCCCATCATTTCCTCCACCAGCTGCTTGCGCTCGCCATTCCCGGCTGTGCCGGGCGTCTGCTCTTCCTGGTACCGGCCCAACGCCACGAAAAGTTGGAGCACCAGACTGTGCGCAGCCAGGGAAAAGCATTCCTTGCGTTCATCCAATTCCCGTTCCAGCTGGGCCAGAATATCCTGCAACGCCAAAAGCTGCCGCCCATTCAGCTGCCAGCATATGGATGGCTCCTCCTTGGTCAGCCACCGGTTGACCGCATTGCCCCCGAAGCCCGACTCCTGATCCGCCAGCTCCTCCAGATAGTCTTTGTCAATGCTGACAATGTAGCGGTGAAACGGCTCCTTCGGTACGGAGCGCGGCATATGCAGGGCACCCGGATGGATCACCACCAGACTCCCCGCTGCCACCTCATGGACCCGGCCGCCCGCCAGCATTTTCCCCCGGCCGGACAAACACATGTAGAGCTCATACCCGTCGTGCGCATGCAGAAATGGCTGCTGAATTTCCTGCGTGCGGGACACACAGCCAACGGGAAAGGCCAATAACGCGCTGTTGGTCACATCATCCACAAAAAATACTTCCTGCACCACTGTTTGGTCATCCGTCCCCATGATGTATCCCTCCTATAGCAATGCCCCAGTTCACAATTGTCCAATGATTGCAGGAGAATTGCCCAAGACCCGCCATCACTCCCGCGTTATAGTAAGAGTATATCAAACCTTGCGGGAGGAATGTGTTATGTCAATCACGGAAGCTCCGGAAATTCTGGCACAAAAGGCAAAGAGCGTATGCGGCAAAATGCTGGAGGACCATACCGGCAACTGGGGGATGGATATCCACCACTGGGATTGGGTGCCTGGTGTAGGTGTCATTTCCATATTGGAGTATTATGAACAAAACGGCCGGCAGGAACTGATGGAGCAGCTGATCAGTTGGGCCCGTCAAAACCTGCATCAATCCGAGCAAATGAAGGTGATCAACTCCATGGCGCCCTTCGCCATCTTCCCGGCTCTGTACCGGCAAACCGGCGACGCCGTTTTCCTGGACACCGCCGTCCGGATCGGACAATGGATGCTGCATGAAGCCCCGCGTACACGTGAAGGCGCTTTCGAGCATACGGTAACGGAAAATGCCAGCTTTCCCGAGCAGGTCTGGGCCGATACGATTTTTATGGCTGTGCTGTTCCTGGCCCGTTTGGGCCGTCTCACCGGGGACAGCGCCTATACCGCCGAAGCCCTGCGGCAGCTGGAGCTTCACTTGTCTCTCCTGCAGGATGAGGAGACCGGGGTGTTGTTCCACGGCTGGAACTGCATCGCCCAGGACCATATGTCCGCTGCCCGCTGGACCCGGGCCAATGCCTGGATCGCCGTTGGCACCCCCATGATCCTGGAGGAAATCGACGGCATCGTGCCCGGTGACGCAGATATCATCCGCCGGTATAAGCGAATGATGAAGGGGCTTCTTGCGTATCAGCGGAACAACGGCCTGTGGAACACGGTTATGGACCAAACCAACTTCTACCCGGAAACCTCCGGCAGCGCCGGAATTGCGGCAGGATTGCTGAAGGCCAGGCGCATGGGCTTGCTGGGGGACGAGGTGCTGGAGCCGGCGCGCCGGGCGCTCCAGGGTGTGCTCGCCCAAATTGACGCAGACGGCACCGTCCTCGGCGTTTCCGGCGGCACACCTGTGATGCCAACGGTAGAGGCTTACAACCACATCCCCTGTTATCCCAGCCTGTACGGCCAGGGGCTCACTCTGATCCTGCTGGCTGAAGCCTTGGCTGGTTAAAGGCTATAATCCTCCCTGAGAATAGGGAGGACGCCTGCTACGGCTGGGTTGCGGCAACGTGTGCAGCTTGGTTGGCAGCTCGGGTCACGGCTGGATTTCGGCTCGGTTACGACTGAGTTGCGGCTAGGTTGCAGCGCAGTTGCGGGTGGGTTGCGTCTGAACTGCAAAAGTGCAGTTATTTTCTGCCACAGCCCCCCGCTGCTTCGCCTAAGTGCAAAAGTGCAGTTATTTTTGCTCCGAACCTCGGTTCGGGGCTTTTTTGCTAGGAATAACTGCACTTTTGCAGTTAAAACTGCTATTTCGCAGTCCCCCACCGAAAATAGCTGCACTTTCTCTTAAGCCCCCTAAATAAACTGGAGTCTTCCTGTCCAATTATTTAAACTAGGGATAAGGGAGATGATCCGGCATGGGAAAACATGTAAACGAGGAAACACGGATTAAAGTTGTACAAGAGGCATTGGCCGGAGTCAAGGTAGGGGCCTTATCCCGGATGTACAATGTGCACCCCGAAACGGTTCGGGAATGGATTCGGCAGCATCGCGACCATATCCCACTGGAGGATATCCCTCTGGCGAATGAGCACCTCCAGGAATTAAAACGCCTGCGGGAAGTGGAAGCCCGGTATGAAAAGGCCATGAAAGTCCTCGGAGAAAAGGAACTCGAGAACGAGATCCTGCGAGACCTCATAAAAAAACACAACCCCGCTTATGTGAAAAACTTGAAGTAGCAGAATCCTACATCAAGCGGGGCGCACCAGCAGCATGGGTTCTGCGCATCTTAGACATTGCGGAATCGACCTACTACGACCGCAAACAGCGAGAACAGCATCGACAACCCGACGCTACGTCCCCTGCCTCCAATAGCAAAGGACGCCCAGTGCCGGGATATTCGTGGAGCACGGATGGAACCACTCGAGTACCCGACGAACAATTGGCCGAGTGGTTCATGGAACTGGCCGAGGGAGAAGAACAAGCCTATGGCTACAAACTGCTCACCCAATGCATACGAGACCGCCATCACGTCCGCATAGATAAGAAAAAGGGATACCGGATATGCAAGGAACTCAAGCTGCTCCAAAACGCCCCCAAACGCGTACCCTCGCACCCCCGGCGATTGCCCAAAAACCGCATCGTCACCGGGGCGAATCAACTGTGGCAAATGGACATCAAGTACGGCTATGCCCTGGAACAACGGCGTTTCTTTTTCGTGCTGAGCATCATTGATGTGTTAGACCGAGTCGTGGTCCAGCAGTACCGAGGAACGGTTTGTGAAGCCAAGCATGTGGTTCAAACGCTGCAGCAGGCTGTCCAGAGCCGGATCCAGCCTGGGGAAGCCATGCCGGTTATCCGAACCGACAATGGCCCTCAGTTTGTCAGCCGGTTGTTTGGAGACACCTGTGAGAGTCTGGGCATCGTACATGAACGGATCCCTCCGCGGTGCCCGAATATGAACGCGTCCGTCGAATCCTTTCATAGTATTCTGGAACGAGAGCTGTTTAGTCGAAGGCCATTTAACACCTTGGAGGAAGCGTACCAGGCCTTGGACCAATACATGGACTTTTACAATAACCGCAGAATGCATGGCAGCTGCAAAAAAATGGCGCCGGTGGTCTTTTCTGAATGGCTGAAAATCCAACCGGACACAACTGCCTTTCATAAGGCTATGTAAAACAGCCAAATAAAGAGCAATTCTACGAGAAACAAAACACTGTAGGGCAGGACTCCGGATTTTGGGGGCCGAACCGTTTTTGCAGGATAACCCGTCTAACGCGGGAGATTAGCCGGAAATAGCTGCACTTTTGCAGGATAGCCGATTGCGGGATATCCGCATACGCTTCAGCAAGCAAGAAGCTTGCTGCTTCAACAGCCTAATAACCCCACAAAACCCGCCGGAGCTTTGTCTCCGGCGGGTTTTATCGCGTCAAGCTTTAAAGCTGCAAGTCATTCAATTGCTCCTATGTTGCAAGTAATTCAGCTGTGTTATACCGCAGTTCAATTCAGCTGCTGCTATGACGTAAAGGAGATTCAACTGCTCCTATGCTGCGAGTAATCCACCAGCCATCCCGCAAACAAATTTCAGCCCTGTTTGCGCGGCAGCCGGAAGGCAAAGGTGGTGCCTTCCCCCAGGGTGCTCTCCACCCGGATATCGCCGCCGTGCGCTTCGATCAGGGACTTGGAGATGGAAAGCCCCAGACCCGCGCCGCCGGAGCGGCGGGTACGGGAGGATTCGCTCCGGTAGAACCGGTCGAATACATGGGGCAGATGCTCCTCCGGGATGCCCGAGCCGTTGTCGCGCACACTCAGCTCGGCGGTGTCCTTGTGGCCGGCCAGAATCAAGGAGATCCGGCCTGTGTGCGGATCGGTATGCTGGACGGCGTTGTGGAACAGATTCAGCACCACCTGCTTGATTTTGTCCGGATCATACAACCCTCTCACCTGAGGCTGAAGGGAGATGAGAATCTCCCGTTTGCCGGCCAGCATCCGCAGCTGGGGCTCCATTTCCCGGATCAATTCATCCAGGGAGGTATCCTTGAAGGTCAGCTGCGGCGCACGGTCCAGCTTGGCTAACAGCAGCAGGTCCTCCACCAGCTTGTTGATGCGTTTGGATTCGCCCTGCATGCTGGTGAGGGCGCTTTGAAGCTGCTCCGGCTTGTTCATGGCGCCGCGGAGCAGAACCTCCAGGAAGCCGTGGATGGAAGTCAGCGGGGTCCGCAGCTCATGGGAGGCATCCGCAATAAACCGGACCATCTGCTCCTTGGCCTCCCGTTCGGCCCGGAAGGAATCGTCCAGGCGGTGCAGCATGCTGTTGAAGGAATTGGCCAATTGATCAATTTCCTCCTGGCCTTGGCCGGTGGGCAGCCGTTCGTTCAAGGTGCCCGCATCCGTCCGCTGCACAGCGCTGACCATCCGCGACAGGGGCACCAGCGTCCGCCGGATCACCGGCAGATACAAGCCGATGCCGGCCAGGAGTGCCGCCGCCGACAAAGCGGCGAAAATCATCAGCTGCTGCAGTACCGTATCATCCAGGGG
>JAEWAA010000282.1 GCA_023391955.1 Bacillota bacterium
AACGGTTTGCTTGTCCTCATCGGACAATTCATCCATACCGAGGATGGCGATAATGTCCTGAAGCTCCTTGTAGCGCTGCAGGAGGCGTTTTACACTTTGGGCAACCTGGTAGTGCTCTTCTCCAACCACCTGGGGATCCAGAATCCGTGAGGTGGACGCCAACGGGTCTACCGCCGGGAAGATCCCGATGGAGGCAATGCCCCGGTCCAGGTTGGTGGTAGCGTCCAAGTGGGCAAACGCCGTTGCCGGCGCCGGATCCGTATAGTCATCCGCAGGCACGTAGATGGCCTGGATGGAGGTAACGGAGCCCTTCTTGGTGGAGGTGATGCGTTCCTGGAGCTGGCCCATTTCGGTAGCGAGGGTCGGCTGGTAACCTACCGCGGAAGGCATCCGGCCGAGCAGCGCGGATACTTCGGAGCCGGCTTGGGTAAAGCGGAAGATATTATCGATGAAGAGCAGCACGTCCCGGCCCTCTTCGTCACGGAAATATTCCGCCATAGTCAAGCCGGTCAGCGCTACGCGCAGACGCGCTCCGGGAGGTTCGTTCATCTGGCCGAACACCATCGCGGTTTTGGCGATAACGCCGGAGTCTACCATTTCGTGGTAGAGGTCATTGCCTTCGCGGGTCCGTTCGCCAACGCCGGCGAATACGGAGATACCGCCATGCTCCTGGGCGATGTTGTGGATCAGCTCCTGCATGGTAACCGTTTTGCCTACGCCTGCGCCGCCGAAAAGGCCGATCTTGCCGCCCTTCATGTAAGGGGCAAGCAGGTCGATAACCTTGATGCCGGTTTCCAGCATTTCGGCTTGGGTGGTCAGGTTTTCGAAGGTAGGCGCCGGTTTGTGGATCGGGCTGGTGAAGGTACGGTCGGCTGCGCCGCCGCCGTCAATGGGCTCGCCCAATACGTTGTATACGCGGCTCAAGGTTGCCGGTCCTACGGGTACAGTAATAGGAGCGCCGGTATCCACCGCTTCCATGCCCCGGACAAGACCGTCCGTGGTGGACATGGCCACACAGCGGACTACGTTGTCGCCAAGGTGAACCGCTACTTCAACGGTCAGGTTGATGTCATGCTCACCGGGCTTTTCAGCTTTTTTGAAAATATGAATGGCATTCAGAACATCCGGCAACTGTCCGCGTTCGAATTCAACGTCGATAACCGGTCCGGTGATCTGAAGCACACGGCCTTTGTTCATGATTGGTTTCTCCTCCTACGCGGCTGGCGCCGCCCGTCACGCTTGGGCGTTGGCGCCTCCTACAATCTCCGAAATCTCCTGTGTAATGGCCGCCTGACGGGCACGGTTATACTGCAGGGTATACGATGAAATCAGCTTCGTGGCATTCTTCGTGGCACTGCCCATGGCGGTCATCTGCGCGCCGAACTCACTGGCCTTGCTCTCCAGCACCGCACTGTAAATCAGCGTTTCCGCATACTTGGGAAGCAGCACCTGAAGCACAGCCTCCGGTGACGGCTCGTATTCATAATCCGCCGATTCAGTGCTTTGGGAGATATGCTCCAGCGGCAAAAGACGCTTTACCGTCGGAATTTGCGTCAAAGCATTTTTGAACACGTTATAGACCAGATAGAACTCATCAAAGGTCTGGTTCGCGTAAAAATCCACTGCTTTGCCCGCCAACAGACGGATGTCGGCAAAATCAGGCGTGTTAGGCAAGCCGGTCACTTCATCCAGAATCGGAATATTCCGTCTGCGGAAGTAATCCCGTCCTTTGCGGCCCACAACCATAAGCGCATATTCATCCGGAGACTTATGCTTTTGCTTCAACTCTTGGGTAAGCATGCGGAGCAGGTTGGAATTGAAGCCCCCTGCCAAACCGCGGTCGGAGGTAATCACCAGATAACCGGTGCGCTTTACCGGACGCGTCTCCAGCATAGGGTGGTCCACATCCTTGGCCACGGCAGTAACATGGGACAGCACCTCCCGGATCTTCTCGGCATAGGGCCGGGAAGCCTCCGCGGACAGCTGGGCCTTCTTCAGCCGGGATGCCGCCACCATTTCCATCGCTTTGGTAATCTGACGGGTGCTCTTAACGCTGACAATCTGCCGCTTAATTTCGCGAATACTCTTAGCCATTAAAAGTCACCGCCCTATACGTTAGTGGCGAAGCCCTTGCGGAACTGTTCAATGGCCGCTTGCAGCGCCTTCTCATTATCAGCGGTCAGGTCCTTGGTATCCCGGATGGATGCCAGAATCTCCGGCTGATTGCTGTCCAGGTACACGAGGAATTCCCGTTCAAAACGGATTACGTCAGTTAACGGAATTTCGTCCAGATAACCCTTGGTGGCCGTGTAAATGCTGACCACTTGTTTTTCAACCGGAAGCGGCTGGTTCACACCTTGCTTCAACAGCTCCATCAGACGGGCGCCGCGGTTCAAGCGGGCCTGGGTGACACGGTCCAGGTCGGAGCCGAACTGGGCAAATGCCGCCAAGTCGCGGTATTGGGCCAGGTCCAGACGCAGGGTACCGGCAACCTTCTTCATAGCCTTGATTTGTGCGGAGCCGCCTACCCGGGATACGGACAGACCGACGTTAACCGCAGGACGCTGGCCGGAGTAGAACAGGTCGGACTCCAGGAAGATCTGGCCGTCGGTGATAGAGATAACGTTAGTCGGGATATAAGCGGAGATATCGCCCGCTTGGGTTTCAATAAAGGGAAGCGCCGTCAGAGAGCCTGCTCCCAGATCATCGGAGAGCTTGGCCGCACGTTCCAACAGGCGGGAGTGCAGATAGAATACGTCGCCAGGGAAGGCTTCCCGTCCCGGAGGGCGGCGGAGCAGCAGGGACAATTCCCGGTATGCTGCGGCTTGCTTGGACAGGTCATCATAGATGATCAGCACGTGCTCGCCCTTGTACATGAAATACTCACCCATGGAGCAGCCTGCATACGGAGCCAGGAACAACAGAGGGGACGGTTCGGAAGCACTTGCGGTCACGATAATGGTGTAATCCATGGCATCGTGGCGGCGCAGGGTTTCCACAACCTGAGCAACAGTGGATTGCTTTTGGCCGATGGCCACATAGATACATTTAACGCCGTTGCCCTTTTGGTTGATGATGGTGTCGATGGCAATGGCGGTTTTACCGGTTTGGCGGTCGCCGATAACCAGCTCCCGTTGGCCCCGGCCGATAGGAATTATCGAGTCGATGGCCTTGATGCCGGTTTGCATGGGCTCATGAACGGATTTCCGCTGCATAACACCGGGTGCGGCTGCTTCTATCGGACGGGTTTCCGTGGAGGGAATGGGACCCAGACCATCCAGCGGCTGGCCCAGCGGATTCACGACACGGCCCAGCAGGCCTTCGCCTACAGGAACCTCCATGATCCGGCCGGTCCGTCTGACCTGGTCGCCTTCACGGATATCCGTGTACGGGCCCAGGATGATGATACCGACGTTGTCGGCTTCCAGGTTAAAAGCATAACCCATGACGCCGTTGGCAAACTCCAGGAGCTCGCCTGCCATGGCATTGCCCAAACCGTGGGCGCGGGCAATACCGTCGCCGATGTGGATGACGGTGCCAATTTCCGCCACTTCCATATCCGCTTTATAGTTTTGAATCTGATTTTTAATCAGGTTACTGATTTCTTCTGGCTTGATACTCAACTGCCCTCACCCCTATCTACATTACTTGAGACGCCTGCAATGTCTTTTCCAGCCGCTTCAACTTGCCGGAGAGGCTTCCGTCATACAGCGTGTCGCCGATCCGTACCTTGATGCCGCCCAGCAGGCTTTGGTCCACAATATTGGTAACCTGAATGGTCTTTCCTGTCACAGCCCCAAAACGCGCCTGGATAGAGGCAGTTTCCTGCTCTGAAAGCGGCATGGGAGAATAGACAACCGCTTCGGTCCGTCCAAGGGCCTCCCCTGCAATTCGGACAAATTCATCGCAGACAGCAGGGATCAGAAGAGCCCGCTTGCGCTCCACCAAAAGACGGAGGAGATTCAGCACAGCCTCCGATACCTTGCCCTCAAATATGCGGAGGAGCAAATCCGTCTTGACGTTAGCGTCGATATTGGGATGGCTCAGAACAAGCTCCAGCTCCGGATGCGCCAGCACCGTCACCGCTTCTTTCAGTTCAGCGATGGCCTGCTCGGTGATCCCCGATTCCGCTGCCACCTCGTATAACGCCTTGGCATACCGCTTGGCTGCTGTCAGATCTTTGGTCATCCTTTGTCCCCTACCTCTTTCAGGTATTGCTCAACCAAATCCTGCTGGCTCTTCTCATCGATTTGCTTCTCGATGATCTTGGAGGCGATCAGGACGGACATGGCGCCCACCTGCCCCTTCAATGCCGCAACGGCCTTGTTCTTCTCGGCCTGGATATCGTTCAGCGCTTCCTGCTTGATCCGTACGGACTCATCCTTGGCCTGCTTCAGCAGCTCCTCGGATTGGCGAAGGCTGGATGCGCGGGCTTGCTCCACAATCTGGAACGCCTCTTTGCGGACATCCTGCATGGCCTGCTTCTGCTCCTGAAGGAATTGCTCCGCCTGTGTCCGGTTGTCCTCGGCGGCCTTCAGTTGGCTTTGCACCAGCTCACGGCGTTTTTCCATCACGCTGAACAGAGGCCCGAAGGCGTACTTATTCAAGAAGAAATACAGAAGCACGAAGCCAAATATAGTAAAAACGGTATTTTCCCAATGGAAATTCATTTGTTGTCACTCCCTCCTGCAAGGATTGCCCGCTTCAACAGGCCGTGTATGCAAAATGAAGGCGTGGAGTGGCTCCAGTGAGACCCTCCCCGCCCCAAGCTCCTTATTAGAGGGCTTACGCTCCTGCGAAGTACATCAGGAAGGCAAGAACCGCTGCAATCAGGGGCACAACTTCGACGATACCGACACCGATAAACATGGTGGTTTGCAGAGCGCCGCGCAGCTCAGGCTGACGGGCCATGCTTTCTACTGTTCTGCTCACGATCATACCGTTACCGAAACCTGCGCCGATTGCGCCCAGACCTACTGCAATTGCTGCTGCCAAAAATTCCATGACTTAAATTCCTCCCAAATGTTTGTTTTTGTGGATCCGGCCCTCATCGGCTGGTCCATTCTGAACCTGATGGTGCTTAATGCTCCTCATGAACCGCAGCCTGCGATATGTAAACCATGGTTAGCATTGTGAACAAAAACGCCTGGATGGCGCCAACGAAAATACTGAAGCCCTGCCATACGGCCAGCATCGGCCAACTGGCCCATGTGGCCATCAAAATAACCCCGATGAGAATTTCGCCCGCGAAGATGTTGGCGAATAGCCGGATGGCCAGCGTCAACGGCCGGGCGATCTGCTCGATCAGGTTCAACGGCAGGAAAATCGGATACGGCTCCAGGTAATGCTTCAAATAATGCTTGCGGTTCTTGGTGAAGCCCAGATAGTGAATCAGGAAAAAGACGATCAGAGCCAGCCCCAAGGTGACGGAGATATCCGCCGTCGGCGACTTCCAGAAGTTCAGGGCAATATGCTTGCCAGTCTCATGGGCGTGAGCCAGCATATCGGCATCCACAATCGGGAATCCGAACCAGGACAGCGGTCTTTCAAACTCAAAAACCACTGCAAAGGGAAGGCCCAGCAGATTGCAGATAAAAATGAACATGATCAGCGTCATTCCCAGTCCGACGAAGGGCTTTGCCCGCGAAAGCGGCATGGCGCTGGCCACAATGTTGTGGACAAAATCCACCACCCACTCCAGGAAATTCTGCATGCGGGAAGGATTCTCCACCGAGAGTTTCCGGACAGCGAGCCGGGCAATAATGATGGTGATGAGAATCGCCACAATCATCGGCAAAATAACGGAGATATCAATGTTCAATCCGCCGATACGGAGAATCGGTGACTCATGCATGATGTTTTCACCTCTTTTCACTTTGGAGTCTGTGCTGTCTTGCAGATCCCAGACCGAACAGAAAAGCGCATGTCTGGACAAAGAAGAAACCAATAATGGTAGTGCTTATGTGAAAAGCGGGAAAGCGGAGGCAGATAATGATCGCAATGGAAAGCATGGCGACCCTGGAGATAAAACCCAAGCTGGCCCGTTTGCCGGTGTTGTCCAAGGCAATTCGGGTTACAGCATGCACGCGGGATTGTAGAATACGGCCATTAATGAGGCTGACGCAGACTCCCAATACCAGGCCGGCGGCGTAGGTCTTCAACGGCGGGCTGAATGCCCACACAAACAGACAAATCGACATAAAAAACATGGAAGCTCGGAAAATGCGGCGCATCAGAATGTCTAATTCATTCATTCGTTTCCTCCAGAATTCGCATGATCATCAGTACAATGCTCCCCAGGCCCGTGAACAGCCCGCCCAATACTCCAATAATTGACCATGGCGTCCAGCCGGTGTGCTTGGCAAGAGAAGTACCGATGAAATACCCGAGCACAATGCAATCCACAAGGTTCATGCCGATTGCACTGGCAATACCCGCATATTTCCAGGGATTACTACGGATAGGGGGTTTG
>JAEWAA010000346.1 GCA_023391955.1 Bacillota bacterium
CTCCTGAGCCGCCCGGATTTGCGCCGCATCCGATACCGGGGTAAGGGACGCCAGCGGGTCCGAGCTCCGGAAACGCCGGAGGATTTCGATCCCTTCTTCACGGCCCGGATAGCCCATGCTGATCTTCAGCATAAACCGGTCCAATTGCGCCTCGGGAAGGGGGAAGGTGCCCTGGTTCTCCAGAGGATTCTGGGTGGCCACCACCAGGAACGGCTGCTCCAAGGGATAGGTAACCCCGTCAATGGTCACCTGACGTTCTTCCATACACTCCAGCAGCACCGACTGGGTGCGGGGAGTGGCCCGGTTGATTTCGTCTGCCAGCAGCAGATTCGTAAAAACCGGCCCCGGGCGGAACTGGAATTCCGAACGTTTCATATCAAAAAAGTTGATTCCGCTTACATCCGCCGGAAGCAAGTCCGGTGTGAACTGGATGCGGCTAAAGCCGGTATCCAGCGACCGGGCCAGCGCCTTGGCCAGCATGGTTTTACCCGTACCCGGCACATCCTCCAGCAGCACATGTCCCGACGCCAGCAGCGCCATCAACAGTTGGTCGATAACTTCCTCCTTGCCTACAATCACCTTTTCCACATTACGCTTGACCTGTTGGCCCCAATCCTGAATTTCCTGCAACCTCATGCTGCACGCCGCCTCCCTTGCTTCTCACAATCTATTCTCTTATCATACCACAGGAAGAAGGTTGGACGTGAGCCCTTCCGCCCAAAAATTACCTTTTTTCCATAAGGCCGCTCCAAGATTGTCCATTCTTCCAAAAAAATCGACAGATTTTTGGCCTCCTTTTTCCAGGGGATGTATACTAATAAAAGAGGGATTTATTGGAGAAGGAGGCGATATGATGCATATGCTCCGCGGCTACAGGCGCGCAAGCTTTCTGCTGCTGGCTTTCCTGCCGGTGCTGGGCATGGCCTTTATCCGGGTGATGCCGGAAGGCGGGACTCTGCTCGTCAACAAGCCGGCCTACGCCATGATGCTTGCCGCTGCCGTAATCCTGTCGGGCTGCCTGGGGGTAGCCGCAAGCCGCTCTTACCTGATGGAGCTGGATGTTTCTCTCCGGTATTTTGCCCTGGCGTTTGCCGGCTTTGCCTTTATGGCCGCGTTCCAAGCGCTCCTGACCCCGGCTGCGGATCGGGAAACCGCCCTTTTCCTGGGCATCGGTGCCTTGTCACGGCTAATCCTATGTATCTACAGCTATTTGGGGCTGCGTTCCCAATTGGCCAAACGGTCCCCGGAATTCCGCAAAAAACCGCTCTCCTGGTGGCACAAGCATTTTGCCGCATGGGCGGGGGCCATCCTCCTGACCGGGGCCATAGCCGAAGCAGGCCTCCTCCATACTTATGTCATTACCATCATCGAATTGCTGGCTCTGCTCACCGCATTAACGGCATCGGCCCATCTGCTTGTGGTACGCACCTATTCCACCCTGGGGCGGAATCATTTGTTTGCCCAGCTGATTTTGGCCCAGGCCTCCCTGATTGTTATCCTGGCCGCCCCCTGGAGCGCACTCTGGTGGTTTGCCCATGGCGTTACCACCTCCGCATTCCTGGTGCTGGGTTATGCGCTGGTGCGCTCCTATGAGGAAACCCGCTCCATCGGCCGGGTGTATAATGAGAATCTGCTGTATCCCGCCCTGCGGAGCGTCATGCGGACCATCCACGAGGGATTTGTCATGACGGATAACCTGGGCAGAATCAACTATGCTAACCCCCAGATGGAGGAATTCTTCCAGGAAAAGCCTGCTCCGGGACAGCTTATCGCCGCCTATCTGGCGAGACAGAATCTGAAAACCGCCACCCGGGAGCCTCTTTCTCCCGTCGTGGAAAGCCTGCTCTCCGGGGCGGCGGCCAGCATTGATCTCCATGTGGAATCCCCCCGGGACGGAAGCGACCCTGTCTATTACGAATTCTACGCCTCCCCTGTGCTGGATGAGCTCAGCCGGGCCCGGATCGGCTACCTGTTCGTCTTCCGCAACCGCTCGGAGGAGGAGCGCCTGAACCGGATGAAGGATGATTTCATCAGCATTGTCTCCCACGAGCTGCGCACCCCCATGTCCGCCATTCAGGGCTTTACCGAAATTTTGCTGGAACGGGAGGTACCCCCGGAGAAAAGAGTGCGTTACCTGGAGACCGTCCACAATGAGGTGGTCCGGCTGTCGGCGCTGGTGGATGATTTCCTTGACATCCAGCGGATGGAGACGGGGCGGCTGGCCTACCACTTCGAGCCGCTGGATTTGGGCGGACTGGTGGCGGAGGTCGCCGGGCAGTGGCAGGGGACGGATAAACATACTCTACGTCTGGATCTGCCTGCCCACGGCTTCTTCATCCGCGGGGACAAGGAACGGATCATCCAGGTGCTGCACAATCTCATCAGCAACGCGGTCAAATATTCCCCGGGCGCTGAGGCGGTGGATATTTCCTTGTCCTCTGCAGACGGCCGGGCCGCTATCCGGGTGAAGGATTACGGGCTGGGCATTCCCGAGGAAAGCCTGACCCGCTTGTTCCAGAAGTTCTACCGGGTAGAGACAACCCGCCATCGCAAAATCCGCGGCACCGGGCTGGGGCTGTCCATTGTGCGGGAAATTGTGGATACCCACGGCGGGGAAATCCGGGTGGAGTCCGTTTCCGGAAGCGGCTCCGAATTCTCCGTGCACCTGCCCGCTTATGAGCCGCCGGAGCTGAAAGGGAGAATCGCCGTCCTGCAGGAGCCGGACGAGAGGAACCCGCTGCTTCTGGACACCGCCGCAGAGCGGGCCGGGGAGCCCTTACGGTTTCTCAGCCGGGAGGAGCTGTTGTTTGTGCTGGAGCAAACCCGCTCTCTGCCCAAGCTGTGGATCGCCGATATCCGCTTGGAGGAGCAGCGGGATGGCTGGAGTCTCCTGCGGATGCTGCTGGAGGAGAAGCGGTACCTCACAAGCCCGCTGCTCATATCCGTAAGCGGAGGCACACCTGGCACCGGCTATGGACAGGGCAACGGCTCCGGGGATGGAGGAGCGAGCAGCCTCCCGGACCGCCACGGGCTAGTGGACCGTATGGCCCGGGAGCTGCTCCGGCGTCCTGAGGAGGGCCAATTGCTGGCCGCCGCCTATGATGAGCAGGCTCTTCTCCAGCTGCTCCACCGCCAGGGAATCGAGATCGCCGGCATTGAACGGGGCGGCGGCATCAGCACCTTCGCCATTCTCGCCCATCCCAAGGATTCGGAGGAGCCGGCTTCTTAGCCCAAAGCCATGTCCGCTTCCTGCCATCTCCTTGATGACGCGGCGCATCCGGAACGCTATAATGATGGAGAAGCGCCGGTGAACGCTTACACCAAGAGAATGGCGGGAAGAATGGCATGACTCATCCCCACAAGGCCCGCTGGCTGGCCAAAAGCAGCAGCATGCTGAAGCAAACAGGCAAGGCGGTGTTCCGCCAGGCCTGGTTCCGCTTTGTCCTGAAACGGGCGGCGCTTGTTGTACTCCCCTTCCTGCTGGTTTTCCTCACAGAAGCCTTAACCCGCCGAAGCTGGTATGCCGCCTTTGTCTGGATGGCTGACTATAACAATGAGTTTGTATTGAACTACTGGATCGCTTTTTTGGCCACCCTGGTTACAGCCGCAATAACAGGCCGCACCCGTGCCGCCTCCGTGTTGCTGCTTGCCGGGATAACGGTAACCGGCATATGGAGCGGGATCAGCATGAACCGCACCGGACTGCCTCTTTTGCCGTGGGTTATCATGCTTCCCGGAGGGGAACCGGACCCGGTTGCCGGACTCAATCCTTACCTCAGTCCCGGGCTGGCTGCAGGA
The DNA here is from genome assembly GCA_023391955.1 of Bacillota bacterium. GTDB lineage: Bacteria > Bacillota > Bacilli > Paenibacillales > NBRC-103111 > Paenibacillus_AR. The sequence goes on from JAEWAA010000346.1 coordinate 3,799, forward strand.
GCAGCGGTAGCAGCCGCGGCGCTGCTGCTGGTTTTCCGGGTGCCCGGAACACGGCTGGGCCGGCGGGAACGGCTTTTGTACGGTGCTTCCGGCTTAATCATTCTGGTTTCTGCCTATCTCAACAGCCCTCTTCCGTTTACGGACCATTTGCGCTTGCCCTGGATCCATTATGAACAGGAGGCGAATTACAGCCGCAACGGTTTCTGGGCTTCAACCCTGGATAACCTCCATTTTGTAGCGCCGGTGCGTCCGGCCGGCTCCGCCAAAGGGGAGCTCCGCAGCCTGATCCGTTCACTGCCTGCTTCGCCCTCCTACGCAGAGCAAACCAGAGCTCAACCCCAGAAGGCCTCCCGGGAGCACCCCAATGTAATCGTGCTGCTCTCCGAAAGCTTCTGGGACCCGACCCTGCTCCCGGATGTGCGCTTCAGCGAGGACCCGATCCCCTTCTTCCGCTCCATGATGGCGGACAATACCGGCGGGTGGATGCTCAGCCCCCAGTTCAGCGGCACAACCGCCAACGTGGAATTCGAGGTGCTGACGGGCAATTCTGTCCGTTTTCTGCCCAAGGATGCCATTGCCTATATCAGCTATATGAGCCGGGGTGTGGACTCTCTGGCCGGTATCTATGCCCGGCAGGGTTATACCACCACGGCCATTAACCCGTACTTCAACTGGTTCTTCAACAGCCGCAATGTCTACCGTAATATGGGCTTCTCCCGGTTTATCAGCTGCGAATTCTTCGAACCCCGCTTCCACGGGCCCAATTTTGAGGACAGCCAGGTAATGGACAAAATTATCGAGTCCATGGACAGCTCACCCGGTCCGGACTTCGTATTCGCCAACACCATGGAAAATCACGGCAGCTACGAAAACAAATTTTACTCCAACCCCATCTCCGTCAGCGGTCCTATAAGCGCCAAGACGAAGAACATTCTGGAGAATTACGCCACAGGCGCACAGGCCTTCGACCAGGCCTTCCGGAAGCTGGTGGAGCATTACCGCAAGAGCGGGGAACCGACGGTTATTCTCTCCTTCGGCGACCACCTGCCCGGCCTCGGCCCGGATTATCTGGCTTACCGGGAGGCAGGCTACCTGCATAAGGAGGATTCGGATGCCCAGCAGATGGAGAAGTTGCAATATACCCCCTTCGTCATCTGGGATAATATGAACCTCCAGCCCCGGGAGAGCCTGCGGATGAACGCCAGCTTCCTGGGCCCTTATCTGCTTCATTATGCCGGCAGCCCCGGCACCTATTACACCGATTATCTGTACGCCTTGTCCCAAAAACAGCCGATCATCCCCATCCGCCCCTATGCCCATGCGTATCCAGTGGACAACAAGGAGCTTGCGGATTACAAGCGGCTGCAATATGACATCCTCTTTGGCAGCCAGGAGGGTTACCGCCTTCAAGGCATCGCCGGGTCGGTTCCGGCAGCCCGGTTCGAGATGGGCTACGGCAGCCCCGCCCTGGCGAAAATTTACCGGGATACCACCGGCAAGCTTGTGGTGGAGGGCGGACGGTTCAGCAGCGACTCGGAGGTATGTCTCGACGGCAAACCCCTCCATACGGTCTACGACAGCCCGCAAAGGCTGACCGTATGGCCGGAGGATCTGCCACCAACCTTGGCCGGCGCCTGGAGCGTGCAATTGGCGGACCGGAAGCATACGGTTATCTCCAGATCCGGCGAGCTGGTCCTGACGGCAGAGGAACTGGAGGCACATTGAAATCATGAAGCGTTAACCCTTCAGCAAAGGAGTCCGGCTATGGTTGAATTGTCCTCCCATCAAGCCCAGAACATCGTGGATCGTATGATGAAAGACATTCCGTACAATATCAACATTATGGATCACACCGGTACGATTATCGGCAGCGGAAACAAAAGCCGGATCGGCACGCTCCATCATGGGGCGGTGGAGGCCATCCGGCAGCGGAAACCCGTGGATATTTACGAGGATGAAACCTATGTGAAGAAGGGCATCAATCTGCCCATCGAGCTGTACGGCCGGATTGTCGGTGTGGTGGGCATCAGCGGCGAGGTAGAGGAAACACGCCCCTTCGGGAATCTGCTGAAGTCCGCCGTGATCCTGCTGATTGAACAGAGCATTGCCCTGGAGAAGGAAAATGCCAAAATGAATCAAAAAAGACAATTTTTTGATCTCATTGCCGAGATGGATGTGGAATACACCAAACCCGTCATCGACCAGGCCCTGACCTATGGCCTCCACCTGTCCAAACCTTCCCAGGTGATCGTGGCGGATTTTCCCGGGGAAATCTCCGAGGACATCATCGACAGCTATCCCTGCTTCAAAATGTCCAGCCAATCCCTATGTATCATCGTACAGGACACCAGCGGAATCACCCGGCTGCAAAACCTTCTGCGTACCCAGCACCCGGCGGCATTTATGTCTGTAAGCAAAATGAATGACACGGTTTCCATGGGCTACGGACAGGCCAAGGCGGCCATGCGGGTACTTAAGGGTGTCTTTTATAACGAAACCGTTATCTTCTATGCCCAATGCGAATTTATTGCCGATATGGCCAAGCTGCCCAAACCGGGGGACGCCATCCAGCAGGCCACCGACTTCCTGCACATGGACGGCGAATTGATCAAGACTCTCCAGATTTATATCAACTGCAACCTGAACGCCAATGAAACAGCCAACCAGCTGATCATCCACCGGAACACCTTAAATTACCGTTTAGCCAAAATACACAAGTTAACTGGCAAGGATCCCAAGAATATTCTGGAGTTAGTGGAATTGGTGTTTGCGCTGATCGCCCGGGTAAAATAAACCCGTTTACGAAAAAAAGGATGCCTCCGCTGCACCGGGGACATCCTTTTATCGTTTCATTCAACTTTATTTCAACTTTACTTCAACAATCTGGCCACACTCTCCGCCGTACGGGTCACATTGGCTTTGCCTTGAGCCAGCAGGCTCTCCAGCTCCGCCGCTCCCGGCACAATGCCGAAGATGGCGTCGAAGCCTTCCTCGTACAGGACTTCAATGTCCTGTCCGATATATCCGGCCAGCGCAATCACCTTCATGCCGCTGTCAACGCTTTTGGCCGCTTGGGCCACACCGAAGGGAGCCTTGCCGAACTTGGTTTGGAAATCAATCCCGCCTTCGCCGGTGATGCAATAATCCGCTCCCCGGAGCTTTTCCTTCAGTTGGGTATACTCGATCACAATATCAATACCCTTGCGCATGTTGGAATTGGTGAAGGCCAATAAGCCTGCCCCTAGACCGCCTGCACCGCCGGCACCTGGCACATCGATAATTTCAATGCCCAGCTGCGCCTTAACCACCTCGCCGTAATGGCGCAGGTTCTGATCCAGCGTTTGCACCATTTCCGGGGTTGCCCCCTTCTGCGGGCCGAATACAACGGAGGCTCCCCGTTCGCCGCACAGCGGGTTGGTTACATCCGATGCCACTAAGATATGGATGTTCTTGATCTGCGGAATGACACCGCTGGTATCAATGTTGTCCAGAGCGCCCAGGAATCCGCCGCCAAAGGGCAGCTCCCGGCCGGCCTTGTCCAGGAACTTGTACCCCAGAGCTCTCGCCATGCCTGTCCCGCCGTCATTGGTTGCACTTCCGCCAATCCCCAGGATAATCTCGGTAATGCCCTTCTCGATACAGTCCCGGATCAGCTCTCCCGTACCATAGGTGGTGGTGATCATGGGATTTTTGGTTTCCTTGGTCACATGGTGGATGCCGCTGGCCGAGGCCATTTCGATCACGCCGGTTTTACCGTCGCCCAGAATGCCGTAGCGGGCAAGCACCGGATTGCCCAAGGGGCCGGTCACCTGTTTTTCGATCAGGGTGCCGCCGGTGGCGTCCACCAGGGACTGGACGGTGCCTTCACCGCCGTCCGCCATGGGCACATGAATACAGGTAGCGTCGGGGATAGCCCGTTTAATGCCTATTTCCATGGCTTCGCAGACTTCCTTGGCCGTCATGCTTTCTTTGAATGAATCCGGAGCCAAAACAAATGTTTTTTTCATGATGTTTACTCCAATCTTTTAAAGGATAAATCCGTAAAGAATGACGGCCACGATGGTCATGGTCAAACCGACCATGCTTTCGTACATAACCACCTTCATTCTGTCCTTCATGCTCATGCCCATTGCATTACGGGTAACATGGAAGTAGGTTCCATGGGGCAGATGGTCGATGACGGTTGCGCCGGCATGGGTCATTACCGCTGCGGACAACGGGGCAACGCCGGTGTTCAGAATGGCATTGGAGAAGGAGCCGGTGGCCAGAATAACGCCGGTGGACGTGGAAGCTGTGGCCGCTGCCATCAGAATACCTGCAATGGGAGCCAGGAAGGTGCCCGAAAGCCCGGAGGCTTCTACCAGAGACACAACCTGTGAGGGCAGGCTGGAGGCCGTAATCAATCCGCCGATGGCGCCTGCGCCGATAATGATCAGAATGGTGGGAGTCATCCGGTTAAGACCGGAGCTGCAATACTCCAGAATCTTCTTGCGTTTGCCCAATGCCAACGAACCCACAATCCCCGCAAAAGGCAGGATATACAGGGAATCGATCTTTAGTTTTGCCAGCGCATCCAGACCCAGCATGGAGCCGACAGGGCTGATCATCAGAAGCACAATAGCGATTGCCGGCGTAACCAGCGCTTTTGCCAAAGACGGCAGATTGGTGGTGCTGACCTTTTCCAGCTCGGCCGCTTCCTCATCGGTTACCTTGGTGCCTTTATACTTAATCATGGAAGCAATGATAACCGCTACGATCACGCCGCAGATGGCCGGAATCAATCCGCCCAGCATCACCTGGTTCACATCAAGCTTGTAGCCGCCCGCCGCCGCAATAGTATTGGGGTTCGGAGAAATAATGTTGCCCGCCTTGCCGCCGCCGGACAAAGCTACCAACAGGGCCACCTTGGAGTAGCCCATCTTGTTGCCTACCGACAAGGCAATAGGAGCCACAATCAGCACAGCAACAGGAATAAACACGCCTACAGCAGTAATAATCATCGTAGCCAGGGCCAGCGAGAGCATAGCCTTGGTGCCGCCCAGCTTGTCTACAATGGTCTTCGCAATGGCTTCGGCCGCCCCCGATTCCATCATAACCCCTGCGAAAACACCGGCGGCGATAATGCGGACAACCGTCCCCATTACGCTTTGTGTACCGGAGATCACGATGCTGACCGCTTGGGCAAAATCGGCTCCGCCGATAAAAGCGCCTACAATCGCACCCAGAATCAGTGAATACGTGGGAGCCAGTTTGAAAAGAATTAAAAGGATGGCCAGCAGGAGTCCGATCAAAGCCCCGACCCAGCTAATAACCAATGGTGTCATGTCAAATCCTCCTTGTTTGTCGTGTAATCAGCATTTTCCTACTATTCCTGGAGTCTCATAATTGATCCGCTTATTATCTCTTGTGGGTGCCCCCTTTATTCAAAGCGTCTTTCTGAATACGTTTTCATTATAAAAAGATCATCAACTTTAAACAATTGATGATCCACTGAATATTATTGTGCAAATGCACTATTCCTCTCCTGCTACACTGCCCACGGATAAGGCTCCATGCTGCCACAATACGGTACGGAGCCGGCTTGTGTCCTCCGGCCTGCAGCGGATGATGACCATTGCTTCCGGATGACGGCCCGGGGTCATTCTCCGCCAGAGCCGGTAATGGAAAAGCGCACAGAGTCCAAACCCCAGGAGGAAACCGGATATGGCCGTTATTAACCCCCAGATCAAGGGGCCCCACTCCCGCACAAACCCCTGGCTGATACCCACTACCGCACTGGCTGTCCCCAGCGCCATTCCCGTTTCGAAGGAGGTTTGGACCCAATCGGACTTCCAGCCTGCGCCATCTCCTTCAGGTCCGGTGTGTAAGGGAACCACCATGATGCCGCGCCGCTCCACCCCGTCTTTCTCCAGGACCAGGAGCGCTTCCTCCAGTTCCAGAGACAGGTGAAAGGCTGCCATAATCAGCAATTGCCACTCCCCCCTCGTCTTCAGCGAAGCAGGATCCGGATATCCGTATCCCCGTACCGCTCCTGCAAGTATTGGCGCTGCTCTATAC
>JAEWAA010000273.1 GCA_023391955.1 Bacillota bacterium
AAGGCTACTTCCAGTCGGGATACTTTTTTTTTACGAGATCCCGCAAGATATGGAGTTCCAGTTCTTTTTCACCCAAGAGTTTCAGAGCGCCCTTGTACTTTTCTTCCATCTCCTGAAGTCTGGCTGCATCCTTCTTTTGTTGTTCGGTTTCATCCCGTTTTTGCACCATAAGCTCATCCACCTCATCCTGATATTGCCGAACCCAAGCTCGTAGCGTTTTCGGAGCCATTCCATATTTGCGGGCAACTACCTCTGTCCGCATACCGGAGAGCACTTCGGTCACAAACTCCTTTTTGGCTTGAACCGGGCATCGAAATCTTCGTTTCATGGACGACTTCCTCCACTTTCTTTTAGTGTATCTGAAGTGGTTTGCTGTGTCCAAGTGGATTAGGGGGCTTAATAGTCACCGCCGTTAGAAAATCCCGGTTGGTTTTTGAAGCCCGCCGCAGCGGCCTAGAGTGTATTTGCAGCACGCCCTGGACTGCGGAATCTTTCGCTCTACCCAAAGATTCCCGGGAGCTTGCAGGCGGAGCCAGGTATAATAGAGGCAGAAGCACCCATGGCGGCAAAAAAATGCGTGATGCATCATCCGCACCAACATATAGAAACTGGAAGTGAAAACCATGCTAAACCAAACACAAGAAAAGAGCTTAAGTAAATTCATGACCAAGGCCCTCCGGCACAACCCCGGAGAGTTCGGCTTAACCCTGGATCCGGAGGACGGATCATGTCCGGCGGATACCCTGCTGGCAGCTATCACCGCACAGCCCAGGTGGTCGTGGGTCACCCTGGAGGATATCCGGCAGGTGGTGCGCAATTCGGACAAGCAGCGATTTGAATGGAATGGTGAACGGATTCGGGCCAGATACGGCCACAGCCATGACCATATCTCCTATACACCGGGGATTCCGCCCGCGATCCTCTATCATGGCACCAACACGAAGGCACTCCCGTCTATTCTGAAGGAGTGGCTGCTCCCCATGGGACGGCAGTATGTCCATCTGTCGGAGGGCACACATTTTGCCACAATGGCGGGAAGCCGCCGGGGAGAACTGGTTATCTTGCAGGTAAATACGGAGCACGCCCGCAAGGCAGGCGCCACCTTCTACTTTGCAGGCAATGAAGTCTGGCTGGCGGACCGGGTTCCGTCAAACAGCTGCTCTGTCGCTGAACAGGAAAAAGGAGAATGTGCACATGAATAACCCAACTTTAAAAACCCCCATCGTCGATATCGGCATCAACCTGATGCACCGTTCGTTCCAGCAGGACCGGGAGCAGGTGGTGGAGCGGGCGTTAGCCCATCAAGTTACCCCCCTTGTTATAACCGGGACCAGCCTGCGGAGCAGCGAAGAGGCGGCCCGTTATGCGGGGCAGCATCCCGGTAAACTGTTCGCTACGTCAGGGGTTCATCCCCATGATGCCAAACACTGCAACGACGGCACAATCAACCGGCTGAAGGAGCTGGCGGCCCTGCCCCAGGTGGTGGCAATCGGGGAATGCGGGCTGGATTACAACCGGGATTTTTCACCGCGGGAGGTTCAGCGCCGCTGGTTCTCCGAGCAGGTCCGGCTGGCGCAGGAGCTGAACATGCCCCTGTTTCTCCATGAGCGGGAAGCCTCTGCGGATTTTACCGCCATCTTGAAGGAGCAGCAGGTGCGTAAAGCCGTGGTCCACTGCTTCACCGGCACCCGGCAGGAACTCACTGCCTATTTGGAGGCTGGTTGGCATATCGGGATAACCGGCTGGATCTGCGATGAACGCAGGGGCAAACATCTGCGGGAGCTGGTGCGGCTGATTCCGCTGGACCGTCTGATGCTGGAAACGGACGCTCCGTTTCTAACCCCCCGGGACCTGAAGGAAAAACCTGCGGAGGGACGGAACGAACCCGCCTTCCTGCCCCATATTCTGCACACGGTAGCCCGGTGCCTGGGCAAGTCGGCCGAAGAGGTGGCACAGGCGACGACAGCAACAGCCACTTCATTTTTTTCAATATAGGGAGGTGGAAACGATGAAGCAGAACAAGTACGATGACCCGGCTTTTTTTGAAAAATACAGCCAAATGAACCGTTCCGTCTACGGGCTGGCCGGGGCGGGGGAGTGGCCTGCCTTCAGCAGGATGCTCCCAAACCTGGCAGGCAAACGGGTGCTGGACCTGGGCTGCGGCTTCGGCTGGCATTGCCAGTATGCCATCGAGCAGGGGGCTGAGTCAGTGACGGGCATCGACATCTCCGAGAAGATGCTCAACCGGGCCAAGGAGCGGACAGACCCGCGTATCGTCTACCACCGGACCTCCATCGAGGAAGCGGACTTCCCCGGGCAGTCCTTCGATGTTATCCTCAGCTCATTGGCGTTTCATTATGTGGAGGATTTTGGGGCGGTGGCGGAAAAGCTGAGCCGCTGGCTGATACCCGGCGGGTATCTTGTATTTACCGTGGAGCATCCGGTATTCACCGCTTCCGGCGGCCAAGATTGGCATTATGGCGAGGATGGAAGCATCATGCATTTCCCGGTGGACCGTTATTTTGAGGAAGGCGGACGCAATACGGTGTTTCTGGGGGAGCAGGTGACCAAATACCATCGGACCCTCACCACCTATTTGGGCTGTTTACTGCAAGAGGTTTTTACCATTACCGTAATCGTGGAGCCGACACCGCCCGCAGAGCTGCTCCGCACGGTGGAGGGCATGGAGCATGAGCTTCGCAGGCCGATGATGCTGATTATTGCCGCCGTCAAATTATAACCTGAACCGGAGGAGTAACAGATGCGATCAGAACAGGAAATGATGGGGCTAATCCAATCCTCGGCCGCTGCAGATGAACGGATCCGAATCGCCACCCTGGAGGGCTCCCGTACCAACATCCATATTCCCAAGGATGATTTTCAGGATTATGATGTTACGTTTTTCGTAACGGATATGGAATCCTTCACCTCCCATGACGGATGGCTGGCCCAGTTCGGCAACCGGATTTTGCTGCAGAAGCCGGAGGATATGGAGCTGTTCCCGGCTGAGGAAAAGGGGTTTTCCTATCTGATGCTGTTTGACGATTACACCAAGATGGATCTGACCCTGCTTCCGCTGGGCGAGCTGGAGGATTATCTCAACGGGGACCAGCTGGTGCAGGTGCTGCTGGATAAGGATAACCGGATTGGCCGGGAGCTTGTTCCATCCGATAGCCAGTACCATGTCCAACAACCCACCTGCCGGCAGTTCGACGACTGCTGCAATGAATTCTGGAACGTAACCACCTATGTGGTAAAAGGCCTGTGCCGCCGCGAGCTTCTGTTTGCCATCGACCATCTGAACCAGATTCTGCGTCCGGAGCTTTTGCGGATGCTGGCCTGGAAGGTGGGCTTCGAAACCGGATTTTCCCTGAGCCTGGGCAAAAATAATAAAATCATCAGCTGCTATCTGCCAACCGCTGCGTGGGAAGATCTGTTAACCACCTACCGGATGGATGGGTACCCCCAGGTTTGGGAGGTGCTATTCGTCTGCCACCGGCTGTTCCTTGAAACAGCGCTTGATGTTGTGGAGCGGTTAGGCTGCACATATCCCGATTACGATTCGAATATTACCCGGTATACGGAGGACATGTTTGCCCGGTATGGTGTGCCGGAACAGGAGGAAGAATATGGAGCTGACCCTATATAAAGAAAGACCGCTGGAGCTCATCGAAGCTCTGGTGGAGGTGTGGCGGCGTTCGGTGGAGGCGACGCATACTTTTTTAAGCGAAGGGGATATCCACGGGCTGGCGCCATTGGTCAAAGAAGCCCTGGAGCAAATTCCGGTGCTGGTGGTGGCCGGGAAAGCGGGGGTGACTGCGGGTTTTATGGGGATCGCCGGCGGCAAAATCGAGATGCTATTTCTTTCACCGGACTATGCAGGCCAAGGCACCGGCAGAAGGCTGGTGGAGGAAGCCATTCATACATACGGTGTACGGTATGTAGATGTGAATGAGCAGAATCCCAATGCACGGGGATTTTATGAGCATATGGGCTTTGAGGTTGTGGAACGCCTGCCCTTGGATGAGCAGGGAAATCCGTTTCCCATTCTGAAAATGCAGCTGCGCAGCTGAAAAAAGCGGTTTGCCGTTCTGGCAAGCCGCTTTGTTGTATGCGCTATGAAGAGAGCGCCTCTCCCTCATCGGTGTCCGGTGACCCGGCCCCGTAACGGTCCAACGCCTTGGTGGAGGCCTCCAGCATACGCCGCTTGAGATAGTTCCCCTCCACCACCCGGACCCGTTTGCCCAGGAAGCGGATTTTGGACAAGAGATACTCCGCCTGATCCCCCATCACCGTCACCTTCACCCGGTAGGTATCCGAATCGCCGTCATAGACCACATCCTTTTCAAAGCTGGAAAAGGCATACAGAATCCGCGACAGCTCCTCATTGTACATCGGAATAATTTCGATCAGGACTTCGTTTCTGCGGGTATCCAGCAGCCTGCCGATTCTCCGGCTTAGGGCATCCGCGGTTTGGGAATGGACCGACTCTGCCTCCAGAGAGAGAATATTGTCCAGCCGGGTGCTCATAAAGGCGTGATTCCGCAGGTGAAACCACAGCAGATACCATTCCCGCTTGACCATGGAGTATTCCAGCTTGTAGGGATAACCCGGCTGCCCGGTATGGATCCGGCCGTCCTTCACCCTGCAGGACAGGCGGAAGCCGCTTTTGGATTGGATTAACCGCCGGAGTGTCCGCAGAAGCGGATGATACACCTGCTTTTCCACACTGGCGGCCTTCTGCAGCAGATAACGGTCCGTATCCAGGGTATCATCCGGCTCCAAAAGGGTCCGCAGCTTCTTCAGGGTCTCCGGGGTAAAGGCCTCCGTGGCGGCGGGATGGGCCAGCATGGTCTTGAGCCAGGCCCGCTCATGGGCGGTGACCATAAAGGTGCCGGAATCCTCCAGCCGGGAGAGGATCTGGTAGTTGAAGATTTTCTCAAACAGATTCATAGTAGGCCCGGATCTCCTTCCATTCGGCGATCATCTCCTGGCGGAGCTGCCGGGGCTCCCGCCCCGCCCAGCGGGGGCCG
>JAEWAA010000428.1 GCA_023391955.1 Bacillota bacterium
GTTCAAAACATACGCCATTTCGGCCTACATAGGGGCGCCCTTGACAGAGAATCAGGTTACACCCACAGCGCTTGCTCCCTTTGTTCTGCGGAGAGGCACAAGCAAGCTTCCCGAAACCAAGAGCTTCCGGGAGAAGCTGGACGATATGTACGGGGCGGGTTTTGGCTTCGATATTTACAAAAGGGGCGATTACCAGATTGTCCAATTCCGCATGGATATCATCGATGACCGTTATGTATCGGGAGCCGACCACCTGCTGTCCGAGGGATTGACCTTCCTGGGAGATGCATTAACCCGTCCTTTTGTGGAAAATAACGCGTTTTCCGCCAAATACGTGGATTCCGAAAAGCTGACCCTCAGGAAGCGGCTGGAAGCCATCATTAACGATAAAATCCGGTATGCCGCGGAGCGGTGTATGGAGGAAATGTGCAAGGATGAGCCTTACCGCCTCCATCCCTTGGGACGGCTGGATGCCATTGATGCCATTACGCCAGCCAGCCTGTATGAAAACTACCGCAAGTGGCTTGCCGAGTCTCCTATTGATCTCTATGTGGTGGGCAATACCACCATGGAGGAAGTGAAGGCGCTGGTCAGCCAAGCCTTCGATCTGAAGGGTCAGGGAACCGCCGCTTACACCATGCAGACACCCCGGAGCACCGTTGCCGAAGAGAAGAGAGTAGTGGAAAAGCTGGAGGTCAGCCAGGGCAAGCTTAACATGGGCCTGCGCACCGGCGTCACCTACGGCGATGACCGTTATGCCGCCGCGTTGGTGTATAACGGAATTTTGGGCGGGTACCCCCATTCCAAGCTGTTCGCCAATGTCCGGGAAAAAGCAAGCCTGGCTTATTACGCCTCATCCCGTCTGGATGGCCATAAGGGGATCCTCACCATTCAATCCGGTATCGAAATCGCCAATTATGAAAAGGCGGTAGAGATTATCAAGCAGCAGCTGGAGGCGATGAAGCAGGGGCAGGTTGGGGAGCTGGAATACAGCCAGACTCTGGCGATGATTAAGAACCAGCTGAAGGAGATGGAGGATTCCGCCTTCGAAATGATCTCCTTTGACTTCAATACGATTTTGTCGGGTGTTGAGCGGACGGTGGCGGACCTTATTACCCAGGTGGAAGCCGTAGATGTGGCTGCTATCCGTGCGGTGGCGGAGCAGGTGAAGCTGGACACGATTTATTTCCTCACCAGCAAGTAATTCTAATGATCAGGAGGGGATCGGATGGAAGCCATTAAAGCGGAACGCTTGAATGAAACGCTGTATACAGAGCAATTGCCCAACGGGCTGACAGTTTATATCCTTCCCAAGCCGGGCTACCAGAAGACCTATGCAACCTTCTCCACCAAATACGGCTCGGTAGACAACCACTTCCAGGTAACCGGCAAGGAAGAAATCCGGGTTCCGGACGGCATTGCCCACTTCCTGGAGCATAAGATGTTCGAGGAGCCGGAAGGGGATGTGTTCGCCAAGTTTGCCTCCAATGGCGCATCGGCCAATGCCTTCACCAGCTTTGACCGGACGGTTTACCTTTTTTCGGCGACAGAGAATCTGAAGGAAAACCTCAATACTCTTCTGGACTTTGTGCAGAACCCTTATTTTACCGATGAGAATGTGGAGAAGGAAAAAGGGATTATCGGGCAGGAAATCAAGATGTACCAGGATAATCCCGATTGGCGGGTTTACTTCGGGCTGATCGAAGCCCTGTACCAGAAGCATCCCGTCCATATTGATATTGCCGGAACCATTGAGTCCATTGCCCAGATTACCAAGGAAACCCTGTACACCTGCTACCATACCTTTTACCATCCGGAAAATATGGCCTTTTTCGTGGTGGGCGGTGTGGACCCCGTAGAGATCATGGAGCTGGTCCGTGCCAACCAGGCCGGTAAAACCTTCCCGCCGCAGGGGGAAATCCTCCGTTATTTCGACCCTGAGCCTGCAGCAGTACGGCAAAAGGAGCGGATTGTGCATCTTCCGGTTTCCTTGCCCAAGTGTTACATCGGCTTCAAGGAGGAGTCTGCCGGACTGACCGGCAGGGAGGCTTTGAAGCAGGAGCTGGCCACCAAGGTGATGCTGGATGCCTTGTTCAGCCCAAGCTCGGATTTTTATCAGCGGCTGTATGACGATAACCTGATCTCCGACAGCTTCGGCAGCGAATATAATCTGGCAGAGGGATATGCTTTTACCGTCATCGGCGGGGAAACCCGTGATCCCGATGAGCTCTTGGCCCGCCTGAAGGCGGAGATTACCTCCATGGACAAAACAGGCATACCTCAGGCTGCCTTCGAGCGAAGCCGGCGCAAGAAGCTGGGGGGCTTCCTGCGGATGATGAATTCGCCGGAGTCCCTGGCCAATGAATTTACCCGTTACGCCTTCCGCGGCGCCAATATGTTCGATATTTTGCCGGTTTATGAGGAGCTGACTCTGGAGGATGCCAACGCGCGGCTCCGGAAGCTCTTCGACTGGGAGTCCATGTCGGTCTCGGTAGTAAAGAGCGGTGGAGCCTCTTGACCATCGCCTTAAACAGGCAGACGGCTCTGATCACCGGCGCAAGCCGGGGGATCGGAGCCGCCATTGCCGAACGCTTCGCCACCTTGGGCATGAATGTCATCATCCATTATTCCGAATCCCATGAGTCGGCCAACCAGGTGGCCCGCCGCTGTATTTCCCTTGGGGCGAATGCCATTACCTTATCCGCGGACATCCGCAGCGCAGAAGAGGTGGTGCGGATGAAGGAAAAGCTGGAGTCCCGCGGACTTATTCCCAATATTCTGGTCAACAATGCTGGTGTATCCCACTTCGGCTTGCTCTCCGACATGAGCGAGGAGGAATGGGATCAGGTGATGAATGTGAATCTGAAGGGCGCATTTCTGTGCACCAAGGCTTTTATGCCGGCTATGATTTCCGCCAAGTATGGGAGGATTATCAATATTTCTTCCGTTTGGGGAATTTCCGGGGCCTCCTGTGAAGCGGCCTATTCTGCTTCCAAGGGCGGGCTTAACGCCCTGACCAAGGCTCTCGCCAAGGAGTTGGCCCCCTCCGGCGTAACTGTCAACGCGGTGGCGCCTGGTGCGGTGGAGACGGATATGCTGGCTACCTTCAACAAGGATGAGATTGCAGCGCTGCAGGAGGAGATTCCCGCGGGACGGCTGGCTCAGCCGGATGAGATTGCTTCGCTGGTGTATTTCCTGGCTCTGCCGGAATCCGGATATATTACCGGACAGGTGATCAGCCCCAACGGAGGCTGGGTGACCTGACCGCCAAGAGGGTATAGAGGTCTGCCTTCCTGCTCATACTACTCGTGCAGTATGAATTCAATTCAGGGAGGCAAACACAACATGGCGAATACTGTACTCACATCCTTCGACACATGGAAGCAGTTCCTGCATGACCGTGTTCAGGCTGCGGAAAGCATCGGCATTTCCGAAGAGCAAATTTCCAAGCTGGCTTTTAAAATCGGCGATTTCCTGGCCAACAAGGTAGACCCGGAGAATGTGCAGGAGAAGCTGCTGGCGGATCTCTGGTCTGTTGCCGACACCACAGAACAGAAGACTATTGCAAGACTGATGGTCAAAATGGTTACCGACGGCAAAAAATAAACGGATGCGGCAAATATTCTAGAGGCCTCCGATTCATGGAGGCTTTTCTGCTTTTCCCATGTTATACTGAATCCAACGCCTATGTTTGGAATAACGAACCGTATCAAAAAAAGGAGTAATCTGCCACATGCAAGCAAAAGCACGGACAAAACGAACCCTGCTGGCCGCAGCCCTGCTGCTTCTTGCCGCAGCGGGAAGCGGTTGCGGACGCACCTTGCCCGCCATTGATGCCGCGACACTGGACTTGCGCAAAGCAACTCTGGTGCTGGCCGGTTCCTCCCTCACACCGGAGGAAACGGAAGAAATCCGCAGAACCGCCGGTGAAAAAGCGGCTGCCGGGAAAATCGCGTTGGAATTTGTCGCAAATTCGTCAACCAATCCGGACGATTTAGCGTCTATTATAGGGAAGGGCAAATTTGACAGCATCATCGGCGCAGGCAGCGAATTGGCACAGCCGCTTTCCCAGCTGGCCGTTAATGATCCCGATACCCGGTTTGTTGTGCTGGGCAACGGGATTACTGCCGCAGCTCCGGATCAGATGCCTGCCAATATGCTGCTCAAAAAATTGGATGATACCCGTAAAACCGCGCTTTGGGACAATTGGGTCCAGCTTCAGAAGGCTTCGGGATTGACGGTGCTGTGGATTCAGAAAACCGGTTCCCCCGTTCCGGCGGAATGGTCGCCTTCGGAGGAAGCGGATAAGGTGCTTTCCTTAGATATCTATCCCGGAGATACCTGGTTTCCGCAGCTGACCTATCAGGTCTCGGCGGTTAAGCCGAACATGATCGCGTTGTATACCGCGGTGGACGATGCTGTTTTGGCCAAGATCAAAACGCTGAAGCTGCCGGTAGTGGATACGGTGGCAGGACTTTCGACCCAGTACCGGTGGAGCAGTATCCTGCCGGAGGTTATGGCTTCTTCCTTGGGCCCCGCCCCAAAAGGCGGAACCGAGCTCTACACCCCCGAAGAGGCTGTAATAAACCGCAAATAATTCCTGTTGACAGGTGAAGGATAATGGAGAACCCTGTAGAATAATCTATGGTAGATCCGAAGATTTTCAGGATAGGATGTGTACATACACAATGACAATGAATCAATGGTATATGGAATATAGAATCCACAAGAACCGTCCGGGACTTTTGGGGGACTTGGCGTCCATTATGGGTATGCTTGAAATCAATATTATTACCATCAACGGGGTGGAGGACCGCACCCGCGGGCTTCTGCTGCAGACGGATGATGATGAAAAAATAGAAATTTTGGGTAAAATGTTAAGAAAGGTGGATAATATAACCGTTACCGCCTTACGTGCACCCAAGC
>JAEWAA010000492.1 GCA_023391955.1 Bacillota bacterium
TCGTAAGACATAACAACCATCCTTTTATAGAAGACGTAATGGGGCCTTAAGGATAGTATTCCCCATCTTCCGCTTCATACCAAAAACTCCCGCTGCAGGCGGGAGCCGCAGGGGAGCTTTAGAATTCAGCATGAGAGGCGCTTTATGGGTCATTTCCGCATTTTACAGAGCCTGAGCCATATCTTCAATTTCCGTCAGCCGTACGGTTTCCACAACCTTCCGGTCCACATCATATACCGTAACCGTACCCACATCCGCATCATGGCTGACAATTTTGCAGGCGATGTCCAGGAATTGACCCTTGCCCTTCAGCGCCTTCAAACGGATCAGCCTATTTTCCTTTTTCCACCGGGAGAGATCCTCCAGCATGGACATCATCATTTGGGAGGCTTCCACATTTTTGGGCCCCGGCGGTACGGGCGCAGCCTTTGGGGGAACTGCCGGAGGTTTGGCGGCGGCAGGCGCCTCTTTGGGAGAAGGCCGCTGGACCGCCGGGGTAACCGGAGCACCCGGAACCGCGTTTCGGAGGGAGGCGCTTTCTTTTTCCTGCCACAGATACTTCTTGATCCGCTTGGTGTATGCCAGGTAAGCTAGAAGCTCCTTGACAACGTAATCTTCCCCCTCTTCAATGTCAATTTCCAACAGTATGGTCTTGGGCATGTGTTCCTTCCCCTTTATTAAGAGACTATTAACCTACGACTTAATGCTTGCCTGTATTCAATATAGCACAGTTAATCTTGAATTTCTGCAGAGACTTGCACAACCAAAGACCCATTTGACACCCTGTGCAGCCTCCCGTAGACTTGAAAGAGAGAAGCGGCCTTTGCAATTCGGCAGGAAGGGGTTTCCCATGCAAGAGTCTTTTACCCATTGGCGCCATATCTTCAAGCTGGATCCCGAAAAAGTTCTGTCCGACGACGCGTTGGACAAGCTCTGCCGGTCTGGCACCGATGCTTTTGTCATCGGCGGCTCCTCCGGTATTACGTATGATAATACTTCGGCATTATTGGAGCGGCTGCGGCGGTACCCCGTGGTATGCGCTCTGGAAATTTCTACAGATGAAGCGCTGGTACAGGGTTTCGACTGGTATTTGGTTCCTTCGGTGCTCAACACATCCCGCGGGGAATGGATTACCGGACACCACCAGCAGGTGCTGAGAGACGCGGAGCCGTATATGGATTGGAGCCGGGTTGCTGCAGAGGGTTATGTGATTCTCAATGAACAATCGACGGCTGCCGGACTCACAGGGGCCGTAACTCCGGAATCCCTGGAGGATGTTTTGGCCTATGCGGCCTTGGCGGACAAGCTGTTCCGTGTACCCATATTCTATGTGGAGTACAGCGGTGTTTTCGGCAACATGGTTTGGGTCCGGCAGGTGAAGGAGCGGTTGACCTCCGCCAGGTTGTTTTACGGGGGAGGCATCGACGGTCCGGAGCGGGCCAGTCAGGCTGCGCAAGCTGCCCATACCATAGTGGTAGGCAACGCCATCTACCAGAATCTGTCCGGTGCATTGGCCACCGTGGAAGCGGTCCGCCGTGTGGATGGACTTCCCTTATCCGCATGCAGCGGAACCTTACCCTTTTCTTCATAAAGCGAATAATTAATATAGACAGGATGGAATGTGATGAGCTTTTCAGTGAATATTGAACAGGCGGTCCGTTTGCTTAATACCCCTCAGCAGAAGGCGGTACAGACCGTAGACGGTCCTCTTCTTATTATGGCCGGGGCAGGTTCAGGCAAAACCCGGGTGCTGACCCACCGGATTGCCTATTTAATTGCGACCAACAAGGCTGCGCCATGGAGCATTCTGGCCATCACCTTTACCAATAAGGCCGCCCGGGAGATGCAGGAGCGAGTGGAGAAGCTGGTGGGTCCCTCCGCCAGAGATATCTGGGTATCCACGTTCCACTCCATGTGCGTCAAAATCCTGCGCCGCGATATCTCGCGGATCGGATTCTCCTCCAACTTCTCCATACTCGATTCGGCCGACCAGCTGTCCGTGATCCGGAATTGTATGAAGGAGCTGAATTACGACACCAAGAAGTTCGAGCCCAAGGCGGTCCAGGCCGCCATGAGCAATGCCAAAAATGAGCTGATTACCCCGGAGCGGAAGGAAGCGCTCATCGGCGACTATTTTGACGGTATTGTTGCCAAAGTGTACAAGCTCTATCAGAAAAAGCTGAAGGCCAACAATTCCCTGGACTTCGACGACCTGATCATGACCACCATCCAGCTCTTCAAAGAGGTTCCCGAGGTGCTGGATTATTACCAGAACAAGTTCCAGTATGTCCATGTGGACGAGTATCAGGATACCAACCGGGCCCAGTATATGCTCTGCAAAATGATTGCCGACAAGCATCACCGCATCTGCGTGGTGGGCGACAGCGACCAGTCCATCTACCGATGGCGGGGGGCGGATATAACCAATATCCTCAACTTCGAGCAGGATTATCCGGAAGCCACCACCATTCTCCTGGAGCAAAATTACCGTTCTACCTCCACCATCCTGAACGCCGCCAACAAGGTGATTGCCAACAACTCGGGCCGTAAGGCCAAGAACCTGTGGTCGGATAAGGGAGAGGGCGCGAAGATCCAGGTGTACCAGGGAGATTCGGAGCATGAGGAAGGGTATTATGTGGTATCCCAGATCAAGAAGGGGCTAACCCAGGGCCGGAAATACCGGGATTATGCCATTCTGTACCGGACCAACGCCCAGTCCCGGGTAATAGAAGAAATTCTCATTAAGTCCGAGGTGCCCTACCAGATTGTCGGCGGCATCAAGTTCTATGACCGCAAGGAAATCAAGGATATCCTCGCTTACCTGCGGCTCATCTCCAACCCGGATGACGATATCAGCCTGCGGCGGATCATCAATGTGCCCAAGCGGGGCATCGGGGATACCACGGTGGAAAAGCTGGCTGAAGCCGCAGCCCGCCAAGGCATCTCCATGTTTGCCATGCTGGGTCAGCTGGACGGTATGGAGCTGGGCGCGAAGGCCAAGAATACCCTGTGGGACTTCTATGAAATGGTGACTAATCTCCACCGGATGCTGGAATACTTATCCGTAACGGAGCTGACGGAGAAGACGCTGGAGCTGACCGAATACAAGATGGAGCTGGTCCGGGAGAATACCCTGGAATCCACGGCCCGTCTGGAAAATATCGACGAATTCCTCTCCGTGACGATGGAATTCGAGAAGCGGAACGAGGACAAGTCTCTGGTGTCCTTCCTGACGGATCTGGCGCTGATCGCCGATATCGATACCATGGACCGGGACGAGGAGGCGGGCAGCGGCGATGCCGTAGTGCTCATGACCATGCACAGTGCCAAGGGACTGGAATTCCCCGCTGTGTTTATAGTAGGGATGGAGGAGAACATCTTCCCCCACAGCCGTGTCCAAAACAGCAACGAGGAGCTGGAGGAGGAGCGCCGGCTGGCCTATTTGGGCATTACCCGGGCCGAGCAGGAGCTGTATCTGACCTGCGCCCGGATGCGCATGCTCTTCGGCCGCACCAGCGCCAATGCACCCTCCCGGTTCCTGAAGGAGCTGCCCCGGGAGTGCATCGAGGATGCCGCCGCGGCCGCCCGTATGGGCCGCGAGGGCTTCGGCCGCCCCATCGGAGGGGGCGGCTACAGCGAGCGCCGCACGAG
>JAEWAA010000611.1 GCA_023391955.1 Bacillota bacterium
CGATAGTTATGTTCACGGGCATAATGGGAATCCAGCAGCACCTCCCCCCGCTTCGAAGGAATACTCCCCTCTAACACAGCAAGGGTATTGATGGTATTGTCCTCAGGAATAGAATGAACGTTTATGATGGCCTTATACGAGTCAAACACCTCCGACGCCTGAATGCTGTACCGGCCTTCTATTTTTCTGACGCCTTGAATACCGCTTAATGAGGCCATCTCCTGCTTGGAAAGCTGACTGTAATACACATTCAGATCGCTGATATTATGCTTTTCGAAATACTGCTCTGTATACGCGCTTAAATTATCGCTCAAGGTGACCAGGCCTGTATAGAAAAAAGCCCCCACAGCAATGACCACAGCAAACGCCATAAATTGCCCGGCGGATTGCTTCAGGTCCCTCCACAGCTTGGACCGTAATTTCCCCATCACCATTCGATCTCCTCAACACTTTGTTTGCGGGCATTCGCCGTCACACTTTCGATCAACCCGCTTTTTACCTTGATCACTTTATCGGCCATGGGCGCAATGGCGGTATTATGGGTGACCAATACCACACAGGTTTTCATGTCCTTATTCAAATCCTCAAGAAGCTTCAGAACAGACTTCCCCGTCACATAATCCAATGCCCCTGTGGGTTCATCACAGAGCAGAAGGGAGGGATTCTTGGCAACCGCTCTGGCTATAGCCACCCGCTGCTGTTCTCCGCCGGAGAGCTGGGAGGGATAATTGCCGGTACGGCTGGTCAGGCCGACTTTATGGAGAATATCCTTGGCATCCAGGTGGTTATCGCATACCTCGGCTGCAAACTCCACATTCTCCAGTGCATTCAGATTGGGAATCAGGTTATAGAACTGAAACACAAAGCCTATCTTCTTCCCCCGGTATTCGGTCAGCCTTCTTTCGTTGAGACTGGTTATATCCTGGCCGTCAACCAAAACCCGGCCCGAGCTGGCCGTATCCATTCCGCCCAATATATTCAGGATGGTGCTTTTGCCTGCGCCGCTTGTGCCTAAAACCACCACAAATTCTCCCTCCGAGATAGACAAATCCACACCGGCCAGCGCCTGGATTTTAACTTCGCCGATCTGATATTCCTTCGTTACAGCCTGAAATTCAATTAGAGTTCTCATCGGTTCCCTCTCCCTGCTTCACATTCGATGAACCCGCAGGACAAATCTGCCCTATGAATTTCGGCTCATGTATGTTAGTATGTTATTCATGTAGTATACTGTAATGCACACTCCCAAAGGTTGTCAATCACGAAAATATAGGCTATGGTATGTTGGACAGGTAACATACTAATATGATGAATGGTGAAACCATGAACTTCACTTTCGACGATAAACATCCCATTTTTCAACAGGCAGCCGACATCATTGAAGATGATATCTTGAAGGGCACCTTCCAGGAGAATGATCAGATTCTTTCTGTGGCCCAGTTTTCACAGCTGTTTCAGATAAACCCTGCGACTGTGGTGAAAGGGATCGGTCTGCTTGTTAACGAGGGTATTCTGTACAAAAAACGCGGGCTTGGCATGTACGTTGCGCCCGATGCGAGGCAGAAAATCCTGATAAAGCGTAAGGAACGCTTCTCCAAGGAGCTCCTGCTGGAGCTGGTAGAGGAAGCGGATAAACTAACGCTCTCAACGGAAGAAATCATGAGCATGATTAAGCAGCTTAGAAAGGAATGAGTTGCCCGTGAGCACCGTATTAACCTGCGGGAATATTAACAAGACGTACGGCCGGACATTTGCCTTGCGGAATTTGAGCCTGCAGCTGCAGGAGAATGTTATTTATGGATTGTTAGGCCGCAACGGAGCAGGAAAAACCACCCTGCTGAACATGATCGCAGGCGGAATCTTTCCGGATAGCGGAACCCTGGAGATATGGGGGAAAAAGCTGAGGAAAGGCGAGCTTCCGAGGGATTTCTGTTATGTGCGGGACCATACCAGCCCCTTCGGGGGAGCACGGGTAATGGAGGTGCTGCAGTTTGCAGCCGGCTTCCATCAGAATTGGGCTTGGCCATTGGCCCATGAACTACTGGAGACCTTCCGGATCGATCCCCGTACGAAGATGGGCCAGCTTTCCAAGGGGACGGCAGCCCTGGTTGGAAACATCATCGGTCTGGCCAGCAGGGCAGCCCTGACGTTATACGATGAGCCTGTGTTGGGACTAGATGTTCTGATGCGGGAGAAATTCTATAAGGCGCTTATGGAGGATTACGCAGCCTATCCCCGGACCATCTTCCTGTCCACCCATCTGATTGATGAAATTGCGCCGGTGGTGGAGCAGGTATTTATTATTGAAGCCGGGTCCGTCCTTCTCCATGATGAGATGGACCGGATTCGGATGGGCGCGCATATGCTCCGGGGAAAATCCGAGGCGGTGGCTGCGTTTACGGCCGGGAAGCGGGTTATCCATACAGAGGCATATGGCCGCGGTACCCTTGCCGCCATTTATGAACAGCTGACGGAAGAGGATTTCATGCGTGCGCGGGAATTGGATATTTCCATCGAGGGCCTGACGCTGCAGAAGTTCTTCGCGTATCTGGTTGAGGGAGGGCAATAAATTGAAGGCATGGACGGTTCATCTTAAACCGGCTTTTGTGCAAATGCGGATGTATGTCTGGGGCGTTATCCTGCTAATCCTGCTGGGAAGAGTGGCGGATCTGATCGTCACACTCAGTATAAAAAGCGGCTACACCATGCGTCTTTCCGACGGCAATATGCTGCTGCTGATCCTGCTTCTTACCGCGGTTATCCTTCCCCTCACGTATTTTAAACGTATCGTTTATTTAGGTGCGAGCCGGCAGCAGTATTTCAACGGGCTTCATTTTGTATTCGGTGTTTGGGCAGCGGGGATCGCCTTATTCAATTCCTTGTGGTACCAGCTCGAAGTACATATATTCCGGGATTTCACAGGCATTGTAGATATGATAGAGGCCTTTCATTGGACAGACTTTGGGGTGGCGGGGTCATTCCTGTATCAAGCCGCTTTTTATGTCATGGTAATGGCCCTTCTTTCCATGCTGGCCTCCGGCTACTCCCACCCGTTGGGTTGGCTGCTGTGGGTCCTGCTGATTACCGCTATTCCGGTGGGAACCGCCATCCCTTCCTTGCGCGTCCATGTGGCAGCCTTCTTCAAAGCTCTGTTGTTCAATAGCTCGCTTCTAACAGGCGTGCTTTTTAACCTTGCCCTCTATGTGCTGTTCGCAGCCGGAGGCTGGTGGTTTACCCAGAGAAGAACGTATTAAGGAGTTTTCCCTTCACCGGAAGCCGGAGCGTAGATTGAAGCCGAGTCAGCGCTAAAAAGGCCAAAAAAAGCTGTCCCTTCGCAAATGCGCTTGGGGACAGCTTTTTGTGCTCTAAATCAATTCCGACTTCTGCAAGAGCCGCCGCACAATGGATGCTACCTCAGCCCGGGTGACATAGGCCTTGGGTGCAATCTCTGTGCCGCTTCTTCCGGATACGATCCCCGCCTGGATGCTGTCGGCAATGCCGCTCCGGGCCCAGCTGGAGATTTCATCCGCATCGGAATAAGGCTGAAGGATGGTATCCGTATCCTGAGCAGAAAGCTTCGCCTTCAGGTTGGTCATCACCATCATCTTGGCAACCACCACCATCGCTTCTTCACGGGTGATTTTGTCTTTGGGGCGGAAGGTTCCGTCCTCAAAACCGCTGATCAGCCGGTAAGCGTACGCGGAGTTAATGGCGCTGCTGTAGCGGTCCGACGCTTTGACATCGGAGAACGGGGCTGGCTCGGTTTCCGGCCGGATGCCTAACCCGCGGACCATAAGGGATGCGAATTCCGCACGGGTGATCTCCTGGTCAGGACCGAAGGTATCCGCTCCCGGGTCTTCGTATGCCATACGGAGGCCCAGGTCCTCCACCGCCTCCTTCGCCCAATGGCTCTCTACATCCGTGTAGGTAACCGGATGTTTGACCACCACATAGGTGCTGTTGGTTAAGCTGCTGATCCGGGCATAAGCTTTGCCGTTTTCCTTCATGATTTTGGTAGGCACGTGACGGAATGTGCCGTCGGGTTCGATCACCAAACCGGTTAACGTCCCACTCAGGTCCACATCATCCGGCAGTGTTATGGTGCGCTCCACAAAAGCGTTGAACTTGGACACGCTAATGGTTTTATCCTTATAAGCGGCTCTGACAGTAAAGTCAACAGGAGGCGCTACCACGGTGAAGCCGCCCTTCTCAGCAGCACTCTGTACCAGCTTCATCCTATCTGCTGTAGAGGGGGAAACCTCCACCTGAAGCTGAATGTCCTGCAGGGCCACTGATTCTCCAAGCTGCTCCGAGATCGCTTTGAGATCGATATGCTGCGCCGGCAGGGTGTAGGAGGCATACGCGGTTTTGATTTCAAATACCGCCTGCTTGTCCGCCATACTTTTCAGCATTTGACCATTCATCTCTCCTACAACCACATCGGTGAAGTCGTCCAGTTGAACGCTCAGCACCGCATTCTGTCCATCGGCAGCAAGCTTCTCCTCCAGCTTCCGCTGGTCCAGGGT
>JAEWAA010000627.1 GCA_023391955.1 Bacillota bacterium
CGAATAAGGTACATTGGAGATTATATCCGATTCCTCTGCGGATTCCAACTATATTCCAATTCTGGGGGCTTATTTTTGAGTAGCAGCAACCTTTTTCATGTAACTTATGTCTAAAGCATATCATCCAAAAGGAAGGGATGCGTGATTCTCATGCGCAAATTTGCAATCGGCCTACTATCCGGTGTTATATTATCCTTTGCTACAGGGGCAATTGCAGCCAGCTCCGAGATCAAAGCCATTTTGTTTCCAAGCACCATTCACATTCATCAGGACAATCAAACGAAGGGTTTGACCGGCAGCGATGCCATATTAAACTACAAGGATAGCATCTATATTCCTCTGCGTTCCTTCTCTGAAAGTACGGGGGCCGCTGTTTTGTACACCCATCCTGCGTCCGGTTCGGATGACCTGCCCAAGGTAGATATCTATGCCCCCCGCACTACATGGAAATCCATTTGGATGGCGAAAGGAAATATGCCGACCTCCCCTCTTGCCCTGCGATTAGGAGCGGTCAATGAGGGTGATGCTTCAAACGGCCAGGCAATCGGAATTTATGCGGAGCTTTATAATACGAATGTGGATACGCTCCTTATTTCGAAGGCTGAGGCTGAAATCAAGATTGAGAGAGTGGGAGGAGAAGGTTCTCCTGAGCTTGTGTGGACCGGAAAGCTTCATTCCCCAGGCGCCGCTTCCACCGGAGAATGGATACCCGGAAGCAATGACAACATGGTATGGGGCATTCAATCGCCCATGCTGTATTGGGACAAAAAGGATCAGGCCGGGAATGCCGTTGCATCGGGCCAGTATCAGGTTTCCTTGACCAATCCGGTAACCGTTGGTTATTCGGCTGTTTTCTCCTCCCAGGAAGGCGAGGGCTCCCAAGTGATTCAGCCCGATTTATCCAACACCATCACGATTTATATTCCATAATGAATACCGTTCCAATTGAACAGCCCCTTTTCCGGTTGCAGGAAAGGGGCTGTTGCTGTACCAAGGGAATGTTTATGCCAAAACCAGCAGGCCGAAATCGCAGCTCCGGTGAAAGTCGGGCTGGGCGGAGGTTACCGGGCTCCAGCACCCGTAATGGGGGGAGGTGGTTTCGTCGCCGCATTTGTAGAAATTGCCGCGCATTTCCTGGCCGGACACCGGATGGAAATCCGGAAACAGGCTGGCGAGCCACTCGAAGGGGATGGTGTAGGTCACCTGCCAGTATGGCTCGGCCGTAGGGCCTTGTTCCTGCGGCAGGGATGCTCCACTGACCTGTATGGCAAACCGGGAGAAACCGTCCGGGTTAAGAAATTGCCGGTCATTCCGGTCTGAGCCGATTTGCAAAAGCAGTGTGCCTGCCGCATTCATCTCGAAGTTTACGTAGCGTGAGTCGCTGGCCGGACAGGGCTGCAGGAAAAACTCTACGCAGCTGTCCTTATATACAGGCTCATTATGCTGCCGCCAGACCATCCGGGGATTGGGTTCCCATACCCGGAACCCTATATGGAGGCCCGTTTCAGTCTGCCACAACCGGACCTCGGTTTTGGGAACCGCGTTGTATGCCGGCCAAGGGGCAACTCCCACTGGTAAGGGCGAAACCTGCTCCAGCAGCAACTGTTGAGGTCCGGCTTGCGCCAGAGTGGGAATGGTATACGAAAGAGCTTCATGCTGGTGATCCATAGGCTGCTATACCTGCCTTTCCAGCCGGCGTCCGTTCACCCATACACCGGATAAGGACAGATCCCGGTCCAGCCACAGCAAATCCGCTTGTTTGCCTGGGGCAATACTCCCGGTTTCCTGGTAGATGCCCAGCTCCCGGGCGGGGTTGCCGCTGGCCGCTTTGCTGGCGTCGCGGATGCTCAAACCGGCGGCGGTGACAGCGTGGCGGAACGCACCCAGCATAGTCAGCGTGCTGCCCGCCAGGGCGCCGCCTTCCTTCAGCCGGGCTACACCGCCGTCCACCACCACATCCAGGTCACCCAGCTTGTAGTCGCCGGCAGGAAGGCCGCAGGCGGACATGGAGTCGGTGACCAGCACAAGGCCATCTGGGCCTTTGGCCTGGGCCAGGAGGCGGATGCAGGAGTGGTGGACATGGTGCCCGTCGGCGATAACCTCCGCCTGAATCCGGCTGTCTGTCATAACCGCACCGACGGTACCCGGCTCCCGGTGGTGCAGCCCCTTCATGGCGTTGAAGGTATGCACCGCATGGGTAAGGCCATGATCGGCAGCGGCGGTGATCTCGTCATAGGTGGCATCCGTGTGGCCGGCGGATGCCACGATGCCGTGATCGGCCAGCCAGCCGATCAGCTCCAGGGCCCCCTCCCGTTCGGGGGCCAGGGTTACTACACGGATGAGGCCCGGATATTGGGCCTCCCAAGACTCCAGCCAATCCCGGCGGGGTGGCATAATATGGGCCGGGTTCTGGGCTCCGGGCCACTTGGGGCTGATGAACGGCCCCTCCAGGTGCACGCCGCCCAGCTTGGCGCCGGGCATAGAGCCGTTCCGGTAGGCCCAAGC
>JAEWAA010000666.1 GCA_023391955.1 Bacillota bacterium
GGCCGTTACTGCATTCAGTAGCGCTTTCAGGCGCGGTCAACCAACGAGGACAAGTCCCGTTGTCATAATAACAAACGGGACTTGGTGCTCTACTTACGCATGAGATTTTATGTAATTCACTACTTCTCCCACAGACGTAATCTTTTCTGCATCCTCATCGGAAATTTCCAGATCGAACTCGTCTTCGAGTTCCATCACTAATTCTACTACGTCGAGAGAATCAGCGCCCAGGTCATCTTTAAAAGAAGCTTCCAGGGTGACTTCTGCTTCATCCACCCCTAAGCGGTCGACGACGATTCGTTTTACACGATCCAAAATATCGGACATCCGGTTCACCTCCTCTTTGGTATTATACGAGAATTAAAATCAAAATGCCATATCCCGCGGCAAAATATGTAGGGGTATCAACCCATGTACATGCCGCCGTCCACATGGAGGGTCTGCCCGGTGAGATAAGAAGCATCCTCGGAAGCCAGGAAGCGCACCACACGGGCGATTTCTTCAGGCCCGCCCATCCGGCCAAGGGGGATCTGGGGAAGAAGGGCCCCCTTCTGCTCGTCGGAGAGCTTATCCGTCATGTCCGTGGCAATGAAGCCCGGAGCTACAGCATTGACGGTAATCCCGCGGCTGGCCAGCTCACGGGCCGAGGCTTTGGTCAAGCCGATGACCCCTGCCTTGGCAGCCACATAGTTGGCTTGGCCGGGATTGCCCAAGGCGCCCACCACCGATGAAATATTGATGATTCTGCCGGAGCGCTGCTTCATCATCGGCCGGGTGACCGCTTTGATGCAGTTGAAGACACCCTTCAGGTTGGTGTTGATCACCTGGTCGAATTCCTCTTCCTTCATCCGCATAATCAGGTTGTCCCGGGTAATGCCGGCATTATTCACCAGAATATCGATACGGCCAAAAGCCTCAATGGTCTGGCTGACCATCTGCTCTGCTTCTGCCGCATTTCCCACGTCCGCCTTGATGATGATGGCACGCCGGCCTATACCTTCGATTTCGCGGGCAACGGCGGCTGCCGCCTCCTCGCTGCCTGCGTAATTTACGGCCACATCTGCGCCCGCCGCCGCCAGCTCCAGGGCAATGGCCCGGCCGATGCCCCGGGACGCCCCGGTGACAAGAGCGGTTTTACCGGATAGCATAAGCGATCCCTCCTAAGAGTTTTTGCGCCAGCAAAAACTGGCTTCGTAAGCATTCACTTAAGAGCTGCGAGGAAATTAGTATCCGCTTTTGCTGACAAAATCTCCACGGTTTTGGGAGTTTTGTCAGCAAATTAGCGGTACTTTATTTCGTCGCAGTCTCTAAATGTCCAACTCGTTTCTCTCCAGGATGATAAAGTCTGCTGAAGAAATTCCGGGATGCTTCTGGGGAATGACTTCCTTCACCTTGAAGTTTGGATAGTTGGCCAGATACTTAAAGATGTCGCGGATACCCTTTTCCGCAAGATAAGCATTGATCACGGAGGCTTTGAACTTCGCCAGAACCCCGTAAGACCCGCTTCCCGAGGTTCCCCCCAATTGATAATTTTTCTCCCAAATTCATATGTAAAAAAAGCAGCAAAAAAAACGGCTCCCCCTCAATGGGGAAGCCGTTATATGATTTTGCGAAGCTTAGCGCTTCAGCAGAACGTCTTTTTCGTAAGTTTTCACTTGGGTCAGCCATTCCTCGCGGACCGGTACGCCCATCTTTTCGCAGTAGTGGTCCCAGATGGCGCCGAACGGATAGGACTTGAATTCCTCCACCAGGGCAAGACGGGTGGTGTAATCCTTCTCCAGCTCCACCTTCTTCAGGAGCTCTACCGGCTCCAGCTTGGCGCGGAGGATAGCCTTGATGGTGTTGCGTGCGCCGATGACCCATGCCGCGATCCGGTTGATGCTGGCATCGAAGAAGTCCAGGCCGATATGAGTGGTGCTGTACAGGTTGTGGCGCTCCAGCTCACGGGCAATGTCCATCAGCTCGTCGTCCATGATGACCACGTGGTCACTGTCCCAACGGATCGGACGGCTTACGTGAAGCAGAATGCCCGGCGTGAACATGGAAACGGAGGACAGCTTGTTGGAGATGACTTCCGTCGGATGGAAGTGGCCGGCATCCAGACAAAGCAGCTTTTGCTTTTGTACGGCGTAGCCCATGTAAAATTCGTGGGAGCCAACTACGTAAGCTTCGGAGCCAATACCGAACACCTTGCTTTCCACAGCGTCCAGGTTATGGGCCGGGTTCAGCTCTTCCGCGAAGATTTCATCAAGGGATTCCTTCAGACGCACCCGCGGAGAAAGACGGTCAACCGGGATATCCTTGAAGCCGTCGGGAATCCATACGTTGGTTACGCAGGGTTGGCCCAGCTCTTCACCGAAATAAGCGCCGATTTTACGGGAGGCCTTGCAATGCTCAACCCAGAACTTGCGGATGTCATTGTCTGCATGGCTCAGCGTGAAACCGTCGGCGGACAGATCATGGGAGAAGCAGGTGGGGTTGAAGTCCAGACCCAGTCCTTTTTCCTTGGCCCATTTCACCCAGGGAGCGTAATGCTTGGGCTCCAGCTTGTCCCAGCTAACCTTCTCTTCGGTGTCCGCATAGATAGCATGCAGGTTTACCTTATGGGTGCCGGGGATCATGGAAAGGGCTTTGTCCAGATCCTGGCGGAGCTCTTCAGCAGTGCGGGCAGCGCCCGGATAGTTGCCGGTTACGGAGATACCGCCGGTCAGCTCCTGGTCACGGTTCAGGAAGCCGCGTACGTCGTCGCCTTGCCAGCAGTGCAGGGAGATTTTTACCTTGGACAGGGATTCCAATACTTCGTCTACATTAATCCCATGTTTTTCGTACAGTTTTTTAGCCTCATCAAAATTCATAATCGTCACTCCTCCATTTTACATAAAAACTGGTTTGTACCCAGTAAGTTTGCCTCATGATAAAACGCTTTCTTCCTACTCCCCTACTATAGCAGCAACGGCAGCCGGAATGAAATGGCGGATGTTTAGAGATTGTGTTCCGGCAATCTTAAAATCCTCCATCTTTGAGAGCATTATTGTCCATTTCTCATTCATCGGTTACAATAAAACTGTATACAGACTAATAATTCATTCAGACGATATTAATCTTCCCCATTAATTTGATACAGGAAGAGGAGAAGCCAAATATGCAGAATCAACCAGATATCTGGTTTAGGATGTCCCGTCTATGCCGCTTGGATGTGAAGTGGACAGGATACCACCAAGGCAATGCCCCTTTGGCCAGCTATGAGCATTCCAACCCGTATTACGAGATCCTGGTGGTCACCGAAGGGCCCATATATTTGAAATCCGAGGACGCGGAGCTGGAGCTGGTATCCGGCGAGTGTTACCTGCTCACACCTTGGGAGCGTCATACCGCCTGGCGGCTGACCCATGAGCATGCAGGCTTTTTCTGGGTGCAATTTTTCGCTACCCCCGGCCTTACCCCCGGAACACCTGACGAAATGCCCCTTGCCGAACCCGAAAGCTGGCTGGACAAAAGCCGCCAGGAGCTGCGTACGGGCCAGGATGAGGAGGCCGAGCACCTGCTTTTGCCCCGGCGCTTTCAGCCGGTCCGCCGTTATGAGCTGTTGAACCTGTTCGAGAAGCTTCATGGAGAAATGGAGCATCCGAGGGGCTATTTCCGCTACCGCTCCTCCCTTTTGCTGGGCCAGATTTTCCACCTGATTGCCGAAGATCTGCTTTCCAAGGAAAATCTCCAAACCTCCGTTCCCGCCGCGTTTTTGGCCTACCGCCAGCTGGTCAATCTGCTGAACGAAAGCTACAACACCGAGCCGGACAGGGCATTTATCGAAAGCCAGCTCAACCGGAAATATGAATACCTTTGCCACATTTTCAAGAAATATTCGGGCATGTCCATCTTTACGTACATTCATCAGCTCCGCATCCAGCGGGCCCAGTATCTCCTGATGAACAGCGAGCTGCCGGTAAACCGGATTTCCGAGTCCGTCGGCTTCAGCGACCCGTATTATTTCAGCCGGTTGTTTAAGCGTTTCACCCATTGCAGCCCCAGCGATTTCCGGAAGCAGAACGGCCAAATTGGCAATTAAGACAAAGAAATTTGTACGTTTTCACAAAAAAGGTGTTTGCAGGCCGTTTTGTTTGTGCTATAATGAAAGCGCTAACATATCACCGATTCTAAAAGGGGGACGTTGATCGTGGAGCAAGAGTTCAAAGATATGTATGAGGATTTTGAACCCAACCGTGACACCTACTTCTTCAAAGTCGGCAACGGCGGCCTGATCAGCTTTCACGGCAGGAATTACAATATCAGAAAATCCCTGTCCGAGGACCAACTGAAGCTGCTGATCCGTGATTCCATGTTTTTGCGTATTTCCTCCAACTGCTATGTCAACGTTGATAAAATCTCCTCTGTCGAGAAAGACCACATCCGGTTCCTGGATCATACCACCGGCTCCAAAATCGTCAGTGTGCCCCTCTGGAAGAAACAAACCCTTCAAGAGCGCCTAACCCAACGCAAACAAACGGTCGTCCACTGATTCCTTGTCGCCCACCTTTCACCACTGCCCATTCACCCAACGCAATACAAATAAAGCCCTGCTCCGCTGGATGGAAAAGCCAATGGCTGCCATAAACGGAAGAGGGCTTTTTGTTTTGTCCGGTTAAGCCTTGTTGTGTCCAATCTGCCGCAGCTAAGAAGCGGAGGCCTCCTCCATCCGGAAAAAGGTTTCCGTCATGGATTTGCCCAAGGTCATGCAGGCATCGGTCAAAAAGTAGATCAGAAGCTCTATCTGCTCCAGCATAAAATCCTCCCGGGTCATGCAGCCCAGCTCGGCTCTGATTTTCCCCGCTTGGCGGATAGCCTTTTCCTGACCGGACTGAGCAGGCTGCTCCAGCTGCCGGATGCCCCGCAGATGCTCTTCGAGCTTGGTGAAGGTATAGTAGAAGGATCGGGGGAAGGTGGTATGGGTCAGGAGAAATTCAAGAATGGGTTCAATGGCCATGCTGTCTGCATAAAATTTGCGGAACGCCTGGTAGCCCCCTACGGATTTCAACGCCGCCAGCAAATAGGTATACGGCACCGCCTGATCCTCATTGATGGCTGTCACCACAAACTTCAGGATGCGGATGGTATTCTCCGCCCGCTCCAGCATCCGTCCACTTTCAATAAAATGCCACTCCGCCTCCCGCAGCATCACGGAATGCTCGATGCCCTGGAAGATTTCCACCTTCTCCCGGATATACCGGAAGAACAGATTGGGCGTTTCCTTCCGCAGGTCCGCGGGATTCTTCTCGGATAGAGCCAGATAAAAACCGTTTAAGGTCTCCCAGAGCTCGCTGGGCAGCGCCTCGCGCATGGTTTTGAGATTGGCCCGGGCTTTGCTGACACATGAAAACAGCGAGTTTTCATATCCCCGGTCCAATGTAATGAATGAGAGGACATCCAACTCGCTGTATTGTTCAAATTGCCGGCGGTACTCCACCTCCGCCCCCAAGGAACGGATGATGCGGGCCCATTTGTATTCTTTGTCCTGCAGGTCCTGATTATGCTGGAGATGGTAATGGACATCAATCATGCGGGCGTGGTTTTCCGCACGTTCCATATAACGGCCGATCCAGAAGAGTGCTTCCGCATTGCGGTTGAGCATCAGCTTCCCCCCTCCCTCTTCCAAAGCATGGATATGATTGCATTAATCATCATAGCGCCCAGATTTTTTGATGTCAATCTATGTGACATGACTCTACAAAACAAGTCAAGGACAACCCTACACCCCTTGGATAAATGTGTTATAATGGACCAAATGCAAAACAGCAAGCGCTTACCAAATTCGATTGCCACAGGAGGGTTTATGACTCTGCACATTGGAATATTCGGAACCGGCTGGTTCGCCGAGAAACACGCCGCCATGCTTGCCGCTATGGAGGATGTCACCATCAGCGCCGTCTGCGGTTCTTCACTGGAGAAGGCCCAGCACTTCGCCGCCAAATTCCCCGGGGCCGCCGCCTTCGCCGCGGCAGAGCAGATGCTCGAATCCGTTAAACTGGATGCCGCGTACATATGCGTTCCTCCCTTTGCCCATGGCAGGATCGAATTGGCACTGGCGGAACGGGGCATTCCTTTTTTTGTGGAAAAACCGCTTGCCGCCAACCTGGAAACCCCTACGGAAATCTTGGAGGCGGTAAACACCAAAGGGCTGATTACCTCTGTGGGTTACCACTTCCGCTATACGGAGGGAACTGCCCGGGTGCGCCGGCTGCTGGAGGAGCAAACTGCCGGAATGGCCTTGGGCTATTGGATGGGCGGCATGCCGGGTGTGTACTGGTGGCGGATGGAAAGCGGCTCCGGCGGGCAGTTTGTGGAGCAAACCACCCATATCGTGGACCTGCTCCGGTATACCTTGGGCGAGGTGACGGAGGTGTACGCTTCCTTTGCCCTGCGGCATAATCATCTAACGGAGGAGGGAGTAACCGTGCCGGACGTGGGCACCGTG
>JAEWAA010000670.1 GCA_023391955.1 Bacillota bacterium
GCGTAACCGTCCCTGCTGTTCCCTCCCCCTCTCTCTCCTCTCCGTTAGCGGCCGATGTCCCTGCATGCCACAGAATGCTTTTGGGAGAGGCGGCATAATCCATAAACTCCCGGACATTGTCCATTTCCGGCAAGGGCTTCAGCGTATTCAGACTCAGCGCCCAGCCGCGCTCCAGATTCACCAGATAGGCCTGAGTAATGACCACGTCGCTGGATTGCAGGTTGTACAGCCCTTCCGTCAATTCGCGGATTGCTTCGAAATCGGTAATATCGTAGGCCATTTCCATGGAAGCCTTTACAAGAGAGGAGTTGGCAAACTGCGTGGCGGATTTTTCCACAGACCGCAGCATTTGCTCAATGCGCATTTGGGTTTGGGTCAGCCACTGCATATTCACCTCCTTGACCTTTCTCTCCACGTTCTCGGAGGCGATGGTATAAGAGGCGATTCCGATAATGACGGCAGGGAGCACCCCCAAGAGAAGACTGTATGAAAGTAGACGCAGCAAATATTTGCTCACCCTGGTTCCTCCTGCTCTGCTAACCCGGTCCGAAGGCCGGAAGATTGTCACCTTCCATCATCCGGTTCCGAGCGGGTTTCTGGCAATATGCAGCAGATAACTTTTTCCTTTTTCAGGGTGATTTTGCGCAATTGTGCAGGGCTTAGGTGCGGAGGAAGAGCTGACAGGGGCAGGGCTCCATCCTGCAAAAGTGCAGTTATTTTCTGGGTAGCCTCTCCGTTGAGCGGGTTATCCTGCAAAAGTGCAGTTATTTTTGAGAAAACTGCTCTTCTGCACCTGTACAGGTAAAAATAACTGCACGTTTGCATTTGGAGGTGTCTCCCAGGTTGAAGCCTCGTAAAATAACTGCACTTTTGCAGTTAATCGGCCAGCCGGGCATCCACCCACAGCAGAATCAAAACACCGCCCGGCGCTATCGGCTTCCCCGATAGGCAGGACGGTGATTGGCATCATCCGTTATTTTTTCTTCGTTTTGGCCCATTCATCCAGCTGGCGCTGCTTCTCGTCGATAATCTTCTGCATCCCGGCCTCCTTCAGCTTGGCGACAAACTGGGGAATGTACTTATCCGGGTCCACCGTGCCGGTTATCAGGGAGCCGTTAAATTGGGTGATGACCGTCTGGGTGGCGGCCACCTCGTTTTTCACCTTTTCGGGATCGAATACAAAGCCCAAGGCCGTAGATTTTTGTGCGCTGTCATTGAACTTCTTGTATTGGTCCCAAATGTCCTTATCCTCGGTCTTCCAGATGTAGGAGTTCAACTGGTTGCCGAACATCCAGGGCAGATTCAGGTTATAGGCGACGGAAGCGGCATCCACCCCCTGCGGATAATCGATAATATTATCCGACACCTTCACATAGTGCTTGCCCTCGATGCCCCAATCCAGCAGGTTCAACAGATATTTGTCCGTGTACAGCAGGTTCAGGAACATCATGGCCCGCTCCGGGTCCTTGGAGGTTTTGGAGATGCCGAACATGGCACTGGTGGTATCGCCGGTGGTGGTGTAGGGTTTGGTCAGCTCTACAACCGCCATGGGCATTCCCGCATTGCGGGACTCCTGATTGGCAAAACCGGGCTTCATGGATTCGCCGTAGGAGAAGGCCTTGCCTGCCTTTACAGCCAAATATTCGCTATCCTTGTTGGTGGCGCCGTCCTTGTTGATGTAGCCCAGGTTATACCACTTGTGCATCAGCTTGGTCAGCTCCAGATACTGCGGCGTCTGGTACATATCGATGACCTTCAGATCGTTGGCGCTGCGGTCCAGCACACCGGGGCCGTCGCCCAGCATATCGAACAAGCCGTAGCCGAGAATGGCGCTGGCGGGAGAACGGTCGCTTTTCACCTGAAGCGGAGTGATCCCCGGCTCCTTTTCCTTAATGGTCTTGAGCATCGGCTCGAAGTCCTTCAGTTCCTTTACCGCAGACAAATCAAACTTATACTTGTCGACCAAATCCTGGCGCATCACCACTCCCTTGGTGGCGGCGAATTCCTTGTTGGCCACAACAGCGTATACCTTGTTGTTGATCTTGCCGCCCTCCACATAGTCCGGGTTCAGCACTCCTTTGATGCCCTGGCCGTATTTGTTCAACAGGTCATCCAGCTCAAGCAGCTGCCCTCTGGCCGCCTGGGAGCCCAGGAAGTACCAGGACGCGGTAAACATCAGATCAAACTGCTCATTGGAGGCAAACATCAGGTTGGTTTTGTTGGTCCAGGCGCCCCAGTCGATGGGCATAATTTCGATGGTGGCATTGATTTTTTGAGTCAGGTACTTGTTCATTTCCTCCTGTACGGCAGGCAGGTCCTTGGGCACTCCGCCGGACGGGAACATGATCCGCAGCTTATACGGCTTCAGCTCCGCAGCCTTGCCGGCATCCGGTGCCTTGCTGGCCTCCGGCGCCTTGGACGCCGCCGCTGCCGCTGTTGCCGCCGCAGACGGGCTGGGCGCGGATTCTTCCTTGCCGGAGCATGCCGCCAGCACCGAAGAGAACGCCAGTACAGACGATAAGGCAAAAACCAATTGTCTCTTTCCTTTTGCCATGGAAAACCCTCCATATGAATCAATTTGATATGATAAGCCGGAGCATGAGGCTCCGGGGTTACCCTTTTACCGCGCCAACGGTCAGTCCCTTAATAAAATATTTCTGGAAAAAGGGGTACGCCAGCACAATAGGTCCGATGCCGATGATGGCCATAGCCATCCGTACGGTTTCCGTAGGCATAGCGGCAATCTGCTCCGACGCATGATTATTGCGGGTGTTCTGCACCAGGAACTGGATGTTCAGGAGAATCCGGTTCAGCAAATACTGGAGGCTGTAAATCTTGGAATTGTTGATGTAGACCATGCTGTTGAACCAGTCATTCCAGTAGTTCAACGTGTAGAACAGTCCGATGGTAGCCAGCACAGGTGTGGACAGGCGGAGCACAATCTGGGCGAAAATCCGGAACTCCCCTGCGCCGTCCATATACGCCGACTCGATGATGGCCATGGGAATGGAGGTAGCGAAGAAGGTTCGCATGATCAGGACGAAGAAGCCGTTGAGCAGCAGCCCGGGAATAATCAGCCCCCAGACGGAATCCTTCACGTTGACCAATTGGGTGAACACCAGATACCACGGCACCAGACCGCCGTTAAACAGGATGGTGAAGAAGATGAAGAAGGCCAAGGGCTTCTGGAACGGGAAATCCCGGCGGGACAGGGGATAGGACAAGAGTGCTGTCAGACACAGCCCCATTCCCGTACCTGTCAGCGTGACCACAATCGTAACCCCATACGCCCGGATAATGGTGAAGGAGTCCAGGAACAGATAGCGGTACGCTTCGAGGCTGATTTTGGCCGGGAAAAAGGAATAGCCGTTGCGGATGATGGTCATTTCATCCGTCAGGGATACCATAAATACCAACAGCAGCGGAAGTACAGTGCAGCATACGAAGAACCAGAAGATCAGATGGATAAACAAAGGCGTCCGTGTTTTCACTTGTGCTACCTCCTCTTAGAACAGCGCCTGGTCGCGGTTGAGCTTGCGCACCACCAGGTTGGACAGCATCACCAGGATAAACCCCACCACCGACTGGTACAGGCCGGCTGCCGAGGCCATACCCAGATCGCCCAGCTGAAGCAGCGCCCGGTATACATAGGTGTCAATGACATTGGTAACGGGGTAGAGCAAACCCGAATCCATCGGCACCTGGTAAAACAAACCGAAATCGGCGTAGAAGATCCGTCCGATCTGCAGCAGCACCATGGTGATGATCACCGGGGTCAGGAGAGGCACGGTAATGCTTTTTACCTGCTGCCACTTGCTTGCCCCGTCAATCAGGGCGGCCTCGTAATACTCGTGGTCAATGCCGACAATGGCGGCGATGTAGATCACACAGTAATAGCCAATGCTCTTCCAGGTATTGACGATGACCAGAATCAGCGGCCAGTGTTTGGTTTCGTGGTACCAGGAGACCGGCTCCATCCCGAAGAACGGCAGAACGGACTTGTTCAGCAGCCCGTATTCCGAGCTGAGCAGACTGTACACCAGATAGGCGATGACCACCGCGGACAGAAAATAAGGCAGAAGCAGAGCGCTTTGGTAAAAGCTGCGCCACAGCTTCAAGCGCACCTCGTTGAGCATAATGGCCAAGGCCACCGAACAAACCAGCGTCACCACAATAAACACCAGATTGTAGAGCAAGGTATTGCGGGTGATGACGAAGGCGTCCGAGGTGCCGAACAGGAACTCGAAATTCTTCAAACCCACCCAGTCGCTTTTCCAGATTCCCTTGGTGAAGTTCACATTCTTGAAGGCGATGGCCGTACCGAACATGGGCAGATAATTGTTCAGCAAGAGATACAGGATTCCGGGTGCAGCCATCAGCAGCATGGCCCGGTACCGGACCACATTCCGGATGAACCGGTTCAGCGGCCTCCGTTTGTTGAGGATGGTGGTTTGACTTGCTGCGGTTAGCTCCATTCACATTCCCTCCGGTGTTTGATGCTTTCAGTATAGATTGGCGGGGAAGCGCTTACGAGGTGTGATCTTCCTGAAAGTATGTCAGATATTACTTATCCTCCCAGGGTCCTTCCCGCAAAAAAAAAGAGGCTATCCAAAAAGTCATGGGATGAATACGATTCACCTTGATTGACTTTTGAGATAGCCCTTGTTATAGACTTCGGATTTCGTTCAGCTTCGCTGTTCATTATTTCCCCTTCAGCTGGTCAAACACCTTATCCTGCAGCCGGTCCGACGCCAGCTTCAGCCGCGCCTGCGGGTCCTCCGTTTTGGAGGTCAGCACATCCTGGATCACACCGGCAATTTCGGCATAACAGGCCTGTGCCTCATAGAGCGGCTCCTCCTTGCCGTCCAGTAGACGGAGCAGCGCCGGATCAAACCGGTACACATTCTCATGTTTGTCCAGAATCCCCTGCACCTTGCCCGCATACGCCGAATCCGGGCGCCAATAGTTCATCAGCCGGGGCACATAAAGCTGTCCCAGCCGCTTCCGGTCGAGGATTTCCTCCTCCAGCGCCTGCAGCCCCTTCTCCGTAAACATCTCCTCCGTGAGAAAAGAGAAGGCCCATTCCCGCTGGCCGGGAGTGGCGTAGGGACTGATCACATGATAGTTTCCGCCGAAAATCCCCGTATGCCTGCCGCCCTTCGCCAGTGACGGCATCGGGTACACCACCAGCTCCTCCGCCTTCATCCGGCCCTGGTTGACGGCATAATCCACCACATCGCCGCTGCCGGCCATAATCATGGCGCCCCGGCCCAACGAAAAATGGTTGAAGGCATCCAAATATCCCATAACCCAGTTGGTGGGCAGCACCCGGGCCTCCTTCATGGCTCTGTACAATTCCAGCGTCCGCAGCCCGGCTTCGGAATACAGCGCGGACCGGATGCCCCCGTCCGTCTCGACGGCTACATCACCGCCTGCGGCATACAGGAAGCTGACCCAATTCCAGCCTGCTTCATTGCCCTTGGTCATCGGCACGTAGCCTGCGATGCCCCGCTCCGGATCGCTGACCCGAACCGCCGCTTCCAGGAACTCATCCCAGGTCCAGTCCAGAGGCGGCAGCGGAACCCCCTTTTCCCGGAACAGCTTCTTGTTCAACGTCACCGTCATCAAATACCCCTGCTCCGGAACGGCGCTGTATTGCCCGTTTACCGTAAAGGGTTTCATCAGGAGGGGATTCAGCTCCCCGGCGTGGGGCCAGCGGCTCATCAAGTCCGTGATGTCGCTCATCCACTTGCGCTGAAGCAGGATTCTTCCTTCGGAGGCGTAGGTGTTGTACTCCGTGGCGATCTGGTTGGTGGCAATCCGGATGCCGATCTGGTCAGGAGCATATTGCCAATTGTCCGTATGCACTGTGATCCCGGGGTTCTGCTCCCGGAAGCGGG
Organism: Bacillota bacterium; assembly: GCA_023391955.1. GTDB lineage: Bacteria > Bacillota > Bacilli > Paenibacillales > NBRC-103111 > Paenibacillus_AR. The sequence goes on from JAEWAA010000670.1 coordinate 5,901, forward strand.
CGATTCTTTTTTGGAGGGAGGCGGTCTCTACAGGTTTATCAGAGGGGGCAATCTGCACCGTAATGTCAACGCCTTCTCCGGCGGAAGGCGGCTCCAGCCGGGTGGAGACGGCAAAAGGGCTGCAGCCGGCAGCCAGCAGCAGCGCAAGAAACCCGCAGATACGGGTAAGGGTATGTTTGGGTCTGGCCATGGAATCCCCCCTGGTTTGGATAACGCCCGGTTTACCCCTTCAGCTCGGACGGGCTGATGCCAAAGTGCTTCTTGAATATTTTACTAAAGTGCTCTGGGGATTCATACCCTACCGCTTCGGCAATCTCATAACGGCGCAGGTCTGTGCGGAGCAAGAGCCGTTTGCCCTCCTCCATCCGCAGCTTGGTCACGTAATCCCAGAGGTTCAGGCCTACCATTTTTTTGAACAGATAGCTCAGGTAATTGGGGCTTAAGTGGACGTAATCCGCAACATCCTGCAGCTTCAGCCCCTTCTGGCTGTAGGCGGTGGCAATAAACGCCAGGGCTTGCTGGATGGAGCGGTTATTGTCCTCGGCCAGCTGCTCCTGTTCGGGCATAGCCGCCCCAGCTGCCGATCCGGCTAAGGGGGAGGTTCCCGGTGCACCAGGCTGGAAATCCTCCGCGAAAAAAATGGAATGGTCCTTGTGGAACCGGCTCCAGCCCAACGCATGGCAGGCCTCCCGGTACATGGCGGGCAGATGTCCGAAGCCGCTGTGGATGGTGCTGATGCCGATTTCATGCTTCACGTGCAGATACCGGGAGATATTGGCATGGATCAGTTGGGCAAGCATCAGCAGCTGATTGGCTCCGGTTAAGGTGAAACGGTCCCGGGAGGGGTCCAGCCGGAGGATAATTTCGATGGCCCCGCCTGTGCCGCAGAAGAGGATTTTCTCCCACTTCTCCAGCGTTTCCTCCACGATGTTCAAGGCCGCATACAGAAACAGCTGCTTATCCCGGAAGCTGAGATTGCTGCTGCCGCTGGACCCCGCCGTCTGGAAATCCATACGCACATGGAATAGAGCATAGCCGGCATCCTCCTCCACAGCATATCCCTGAGCCTTCAGGATGGACTTGACCTCCGGCTCCCTCATCTCCTCCGACAGGAGCTGGTTCAGAATAAAGTATTTTCCTGCCTGCGCCTCCTCCGCAGCCGCCTGGGACCTGCCGGCGGTCTCCGCCAGACCGCGCAGCTTCACATCCCGGCTGGTCAGCACATGACGCACCACCTCCAGGAATTGGGGCGGAGAGATGGGTTTGACCAGATAGTCCTTCACGCCGAAGCGGAGGGCATGGCGGGCGTATTCGAATTCCCCATGGGCGGACAGCACAATAACCGGAAGGGTTGGATTCTCCACAAATACTGCCTCAATAAGCTCAATCCCGTTCATCCCGGACATCTGGATATCCGTAATAATCAGATCGATGGTCTCCAGACGCAGGTAATCCAGCGCATCGAATCCGTTATAGGCGGTGAAGGTTTCCTTAATCTCCAACCCGGACCGGGCCAGCAGCGAGGAGATACCCTTGCAGATCATCGGCTCGTCATCCACGATGAGAATATTAACCATATTTTCTCTCCTCCTGGGTATCCTTGGCGCTATTGGCTTCCCCGTCCACAGCAGGCACGATCAGGGTCACAATGGTGCCTCCTCCCGGCCGGGGGGCATAACGGAGCCCGTACTGCTCCCCGTAATGCAGCTTAATCCGCTTCTCCACATTCCGGATGCCGTATCCCCCGTTAGGCAGCTCCTCCCGCAGAATCCGGCCGATCCGGTCGTAATCCACCGGCTTGAAGCCGTTGTCCTCCATATCGATCCGGACCCGCTCCCCCTCCAGCCTTACGGAGATGTGCAGTTCCCCCTCATTGCCCATATGCTTGATTCCGTGCAGGATGGAATTTTCGGCCAAGGGCTGCAGGATGACCTTGGGGATCAAATAACCGGCGGCTTGTTCCTCAATGCTCCAGACAATCCGGTAGGAATAGTCATGACGCTTCAGCTGCAGCCTCAGGTAAGCCTCCAGATGGGTCAGCTCCTCGCGGATGGGAATCATCAGCTTGCCGCTGCTGAGGCCAATGCGCATTAGCATGGATAAATCCTTGATCATCTCCGCCGATTCCGGCGCCCCCTCGAAGGTGGTTTTCCAATAAATGGACTCCAGGGTGTTGTACAGCAGATGAGGATTGATCTGCGACTGGAGAATGGTCAGTTCGGTCTCAATCTGCTTGATCTCCAGCATGTATTTATCATGGATGGTCTGGTTCAGCCGTTCGGTCATCTGCTCGAACCGTTCCGACAGAATCCCGATCTCGTCCTTGCGGCGCAGCCCAATCCGCGGCAGCTGCCTGCCCGGTTCATAGGCCCGCATGTAGGAGGCCAGCCTGGACAAAGGCCGCAGAATCTCGCGGAAGAAGAAGATAATGGCCAGGAACAGCAGGACAAAATACAACAGCATAACCACATGCAGCATCCGCTGGATAGAGGCATGTTCGCTCAGAATGGCCGACAATGGAAACGCATACAAAAGCTTGGTGCGGCTGTCCTCGCTGTGATGGGTCACAAACATCCACTCCGCCCCGTCCACCTTGACCGTGGCCACCTGGTCCTGAAGAAGCCCCACCTGCGGGGGAATCGGCGCAGGCTGTCCCAGACTTTCCGTCCCCGTTCCGCTCAATACCACGTTGTTCTCGTTCAGCAGCATAATTTTGCCCTTGGGAGGCAGATTCACTGTAGCCATGTCCCTTCGCAGCGCCGTATCCATCCCGGTGACCACCAGGGTGCCGATGGGCTTGTCGCCTTGGGAGATGCTGTTCATCTGGCGGAGATAGGCCAGGGTGTGCTCGCCGGATGGATTAATCCCGAACCGGCGGATCACCATCAGGCTGCCCTTGCCCTTATCCGCATACGCCTGGAGGAACCAGTCATAATCCCGGAAGGAGCGGATATAGAAAACCCCTCCGGTTCGGGTGTTGGGATCGGGTGTAAAAAAATAAGTCTGCTGCTCATCGGGAATGAACAGGGAATAGTTGAATTCCGTGGTGGAATATTGGGACAGCAGTGTGTCCATCCGGATAAACCGCTCAAACCGGTCGCTTTCCGACAGCTCCGTCAGCACCAGCATTTGCTGGGTATCCTGGGCATTCATCAGGCGCTGGGTAGCTTCATCCATGGACATCAGCACCCGGTCCAGGGTCAGATGGTTGGCCTTCACCAACTGGAGCATGGTTTTGCCCACCTGGTCCTGAGTGGCGCCTTCCACCCGCATGGCGATGATCCCGTCGATAATCAGGATGGGCAGCACAATAAAAAAGACAAACATCAGAATCAGCTTTTGGCGGAGGTTCATTCGGTTTACCCAGGCGGCCAACTGCCATCCATCCCTTCGGGCGGTCTCAATCCCATTATTATGAAGGAAACCGCCGCGGGAAACCAGAGGCAATATTACGGGCTTCAGGTGCCATCTTACGATAAAAAGCCTCCGGCGCTACAACTTCAACGCCGGAGGCTTTCCTCTACCCTATTTGGCTGCAGGCCGCAAGGCCCGGGCCGACCTGAACACGGTCCAGCCCACATCCGCAAGCAGCACCGTCAGTGCCAGCTGCCAGCCGCCGTTATGCCAGAAGGGCCCGGCCATGCGGTGCAGCCACGCCGCGGCAGGCTGGAGCACATAGACCATAACGAACACCAGCAGGGTCCAATACAAGGAGAAGCGCAAACACACCAGACCGTCCAGCTGGAAGCGGCATCCCTCGTAGCTCCAATACTGCTTGTGGAACACATGGCGGAGCATCAGCCCGCTTATATATTCCACTGACGTTGGCACGGCAAAGGCCAGAAGGACCATCACCCATAAGTGCGTTTCCGGGCCGGAGAGCAAAAGAAGCATTACCGGGGCGAAGCCGTACATAGGCTTCCAGGGTCCCGTCAAAAATCCCTCTCCTGCAAATCTCCCCTCCACCACCCGGTGGTAACCATGCTCCAGCAGCCAGCCCATACAGGCGTACAGCAGAAAGTAAAACAGAATACCGGGCCAATCGTCCAGCGGCAAATAGGCCGGAGCACCGTAGCCCAGGTAACCGGACAGCACTTCCATCCGCCAAACCCCCTCCCACAGGAATTTCCCTGCGGGTTAGGATGCATCAGGAGAAGGATAAATATTCCTTGGCGGTCTGAACAGGTTCCGGCAAGGGAGTTTCCTCTTCCTCCGCCGGCCGGTTCTGCTTGAGGGCGCCGGCGATCATCAGCTTCAGCCGGTTCAGCTGGTTAACCTCGGCTGCGCCGGGATCATAATCAATAGCCGCCAGATTGGCATGGGGGTAACGCTCCTTCAGCGCCTTGAACATGCCTCTGCCTGTAATGTGGTTGGGCAGGCAGGCAAAGGGCTGGAGGCAGGCGATATTATGGACGCCGTCCTCGATCAGCTCTACCATCTCGGCTGTGAGCAGCCAGCCCTCTCCGCATTGATTGCCCAGGGATACCAACCCCTCGACCTTACGGGTCAGCTCCATGATGGTGTGGGGCGGTGTAAACCGGGTGCTCTTGGACAGAGCTGCCCGCATTTCCGTACGGTACCCCTCCAGAACTTTGGTGACCGCCTGCATGGCAAGATGCTTGCCAGCTGTTCTGTTAAGCTTCTTATAATAAAAGTCCGAATCATAGATGCAATACAGGAAAAAGTCCAGCAGATCCGGCACTACCGCTTCCATACCCTCCTGCTCCAGATAACCCACAATATCATTGTTGGCGCCGGGATGGAACTTGATAAGAATTTCGCCAACCACGCCCACACGGGGTTTGCGGCCATCATGAAGGGGTAACCCCTCGAAATCTTCCACGATGCTGCGGATATTGGCTTTGTACACATTTTTCTTGCCGGACCGGACAGATTCCTTGCAGCGGTCCATCCACTTGCGGAACAAGGCTGCAGCTGATCCCGCCTCCAGCTCATAAGGCCGGGTCCGGTACAAGAGCCGCATCAGCAAATCCCCATAAGCAAAGGCCATAATCCCCTTGTTCAGCAGCCCCAGGGAAACCTTAAAGCCCGGGCCGGAGGATTCGGAGGTGAAGCCCAGAGGGATCACCGCCACGTCCC
>JAEWAA010000023.1 GCA_023391955.1 Bacillota bacterium
AAAATCGCCGGGGTGGCCAATCTGCGTGAATTTGAGGACAAGGCTGCCGGCCTGCTTACTCCCAGTCTGATCAGCCTGTTGGCTGTGATGATGGTGGCGGGACTGCTGTCCTGGCCGTTGACCCAAGCCATTATCCGGCCGATCCGCAGGCTTCAAGCCGCCATGCTGGAATTCCGGCAGGGCAATCTGTCCGTACGCTCCGGCATCCGGAAGCGCAATGAAATCGGGCAGCTGGCCGATGGTTTCGACGAGATGGCCGGGCAAATGGGGACATTGATGGAGCATATCCGGCAGACCAGCAGCCAGCTGGCGGATTCCTCCCATATTCTCAAGCTCAGCGCTGCGGAAAATACGGCGTCTTCTTCCGAGGTGGCGGTGACCATGCAGGAGATGGCCTCGGGGGCAGGCGACCAGGCGGAAATTGTGGAGCATAATGCCGTTGTGGTCCAGGAGATAGCCCGGCATATTGATTCAGTTGAACAGGAAACGGGCTCCATGCACGGCCTGACCCAATCCATGATGGAAGTGGCCGCGGTAAACGGAGAACGGCTGGAGCAGCTGTCCGTTCAAACCCGCAATACGGTGGAGGCTGCGGCTTCGGTTAAGGATGCCATGTATTCTCTGGGGGAATCCTCCCGGCAAGTCGGTGAATTTGTATCCGTGATCGCCGGTATTACCGCCCAAACCAATATCCTCTCCCTGAATGCGGCCATTGAGGCGGCCAGAGCCGGGGAGCAGGGCCGGGGCTTCGGAGTGGTGGCGGCAGAAATCCGCAAGCTGGCCGCTCACTCGGAGGAAGCCTTGGCTTCCATCTCGGAGCTGGTGGAGCGTATGGGACGCAATACCCGCGAAGCCGTGCAGATGACGGAGAAGGCCGGCGAATCCATGTCCAAGCAGGCCGTTGTCGTCCGGGAAACCCGCTCCGGGTTCGTCTCCATTCAGGAGACGGTTCAAGCTAACCTGGAGGGAATTGCCCGGGTAATAGCCGCGGTGGGAGCCCTGACTGCGGAGAAGGATAAGATCAGCGCCAACACCTCCGAGTTGCAAGCCATCTGCCAGGCTACCGCGGCCGGCACGGAGGAGGTCTCCGCTTCGGTTCAGGAGCAAACCGCCTCCATGGAGCAGCTGAATCATCTGGCCCGGCAGCTGGAGGATGTGGCTCAAACCTTGTCCCAGGAAATCAGCAAATTCAAATCATAGACAACCCGGTTTCTCCGAAGGAGGGGAGCCGGGAAACAGTCCGGAAGGCAACGCGGCAGCGTTGTCTTTTTTGTATGGCGCCAAAAGCCTTGATTCTCGTGACAATCCACCCGGAATACCCTCATCAAACAATGACAAAGCGCAGGTTTCGAAATGAATATCCTTGCGGCGCAAGGCTTTGCGGCTGCTGCGGCTGGAGGACAGGCGGGAATGTCGTGCAGGAATGACTATGGACGGCAATGGATAGCGGGGGCTAAGATGCAGATGTAGCGAGGAGAGACGCTGGACCATACACAAAGACTGCGAACGTGACACAAAAAAAGGAGAGACTGATATGAGCAATGAAGCTGTTGTGCCTCATGTGCCTGCCTTGGGCAAGGTACACCGCCGGCAGAAAATGAAACGGATCGTCCGTAACCGCTGGCTCTATTTTATGATGCTGCCCGGAATTCTGTATTTTCTGATTTTCAAATATGCCCCCATGTACGGGGTGCTGCTGGCCTTTAAAAACTATCAGCCGTTCCTGGGTTTCATTGATAGCCAATGGGTGGGCATGAAGCATTTCAGCCGGTTCTTCGGCGACCCGCTGTTCTGGCAATTGCTGAAGAACACGATGATTCTGGCGCTGTACAACATCGCCTTTTTCTTCCCGCTTCCCATCGTTATTGCGCTGCTTTTGAATGAGCTCCGGATGGAAGGGTACAAGCGGATTGTGCAAACCATGATTTATGTGCCTCACTTTATGTCCTGGGTGGTTATCGTATCCATCGCCTACCTGTTCTTTACGACCGAAGGCGGCTTGGTCAATGAGGCCATTGCTTCCATGGGCGGCGAAAAGATCCAGTTCCTGATGGCGCCCGAGTGGTTCCGCGGTTTTATCACAGGTGAGGTCATCTGGAAGGAGACAGGCTGGGGCACGATTATATTCCTGGCCGCGCTTGCCGGTGTGGACACGCAATTGTACGAAGCCGCCAGAATGGACGGCGCCAACCGATTCCGCCAGCTGTGGCATATTACCCTGCCGGCCATTAAACCCACCATTATCATCCTTCTGATTCTGCGGCTGGGCAACTTCCTGGACACCGGCTTCGAGCAAATCTTCCTGATGCTCAACTCCATCAACCGCGGGGTTGGCGAGGTGTTCGACACCTATGTATACAGCATCGGGATTTCCCAGGGGCAGTACAGCTACAGCACCGCTGTAGGGCTGTTCAAATCCTTGGTTGGTCTGGTTCTGGTTTTCGCCTCTAATGCATTGGCCAAGCGCTTCGGCGAAGAGGGAATCCTGTAAGTACCCCAAAAGTGAAGTGATGTTACGAAGAGAATGACGAACAAGAAGGAGAGAGCCTTATGGTTCAGGATAAATCAATCGGCAACAAAATTTTCGATACGGCCAATGTGATCGTCTTAGGTATTTTTGCACTGGTCACGGTTATTCCGTTTCTCTATGTGATAGCGGGCTCCTTTGCAACGCAGCATGAGCTCTTGGAAAGAGGCTTTATCCTCTTCCCCACGGAGTTTTCCCTAAGCGCCTATGAGTTTATTTTCTCCACCAGCACCCTGGTGAGAAGCTTGCTGGTCACCATCTTTATTACGGTGGTGGGTACCCTCATCAACCTGATCTTCACCTGTCTGATGGCTTATCCCATGGCCAGAAGAGATTTGGACTTCCGCAAGCCCATCCAGCTGATGGTGATCTTCACCATGCTGTTCAGCGGCGGTATGATCCCTACCTTCCTGGTGGTGAAGAATCTTCATATGATCGATACCTATTGGGCCCTGCTTCTGCCCGGTGCCATCAGCGCCTTCAACCTGATTATCATCCGCAGCTTCTTCCAGCAGCTTCCGGATGGATTGGAGGAATCGGCGAAAATTGACGGCGCCAGCGATCCCGGCATTCTGCTCAAGATCGTGCTTCCTTTGTCCATGCCGGTATTGGCCACCTTCTCCCTGTTTTATGCGGTAGGACACTGGAATACCTTCTTCAGCGCCGTTCTGTACATCAATGATTCCACTAAGTGGCCAATCCAGGTGCTGCTGCGCCAGATCGTTATCCTGTCCCAAGGCGGCAGCCTGGGGGACACCACGGCCTTCGAGCAGGATTTTGTCCCGCCTGACCAAGCCGTAAAAATGGCGGTTATCGTCATCTCCACCATCCCGATTCTGGTTGTTTATCCGTTTTTGCAGAAGCATTTTGCCAAAGGGGTATTGTTGGGGTCCGTGAAGGGTTAGGGCGTGTCTGAAAACCCGCTTGAGGGCATCTTTTACCGCCTTTTCGCCCCTTGCTTCGTTACTTCCCCTTGACGTACCCCCCGGTACGCCTGCGGGCAAGTGCCTTGCCTGGAACGAAAAATCGCCCAAATCTGCTCCCCTCGGAGTTTTCAGATACACCCTAAATTACCCGTAACGGCGCCAATTGTATATACTAATTTCATTATCTGTACACAATAAAAGGGAGGATCACATTTTATGACTACCACTAGCAAAAAGGCATGGATCAAATCCGCAGCCTTGGCAAGCGCCATGGCGATTGCCGCCGGCACACTGGCAGGCTGCGGCGGAGACAGCAAGGACAACGCGGCTTCACCTTCCGCAAGCTCGCCGGCTGGGTCTGCCACTCAAGCCAGCACTGCACCCAAGGCTCCGTTCAAAATGTCTCTGATGCTGACCAGCTACAATCCTGAGTTCCTCGATACCAACGGAGAAATCTTCAAGAAGCTGGAGGAGCGCACCAATACCAAGCTGACTCTGACCTGGATTCCTTCCTCCACATATTCGGACAAGCTGAGCGCCACTGTAGCCTCTGGTGAGCTTCCCAGCGCTGTACTGGTGCTGAACCAAAAGCTGCCGTACATCGTGAATGCCGTCCGCTCCGGCATGTTCTGGGAAGTAGGCCCGTATCTGAAGGATTATCCGAACCTGAGCCGGATGAACAAGATCGCCTTGGACGCGGTTTCCATCGACGGCAAGGTGTACGGCCTGTACCGCGAACGGGATCTGGCCCGGGACGGCGTCATGCTGCGCAAGGACTGGCTGGACAATGTAGGCATGCCGGTACCGAAGACGCTCGATGATTTTTACAACGTTCTGAAAGCGTTTGTGAACAAGGACCCGGACAAAAATGGCAAAGCCGACACCATTGGCATGGCCGAATCACAGGTTTCCGGCAGCTGGCGCTCCATGCTGGTATGGCACGGCGGCCCGGCGGATTGGGAGATCAAGGACGGCAAAGCCAGCCCGGCCCATCAGTCTCCTGCATACAAGGAAACCATGAAATTCTATAAGAAGCTGTACAGCGAAAAGCTGATCAATCTGGACTTCGCGGTGGTGAAGGACGGCAAGCAGCTGATCAACGGCAACAAAGCCGGCGCATGGGTAGCCAATCTTAACGACGGCCAAGGCATTGAGGAAGCCGTGAAGAAGGTTGTTCCGACTGGCGCTATCACCATGACCAACACCCTGGAGGGTCCTCAAGGCGCGAAGGCTGCCGGCGGCTCCGGCTCCTACGGACTGTTCATGATTCCCAAAACCAGTGTCAAAACCGAAGCGGATCTGAAGTCCGTCCTGAACTTCTTCGACAAGCTGTGTGACGAAGACATTCAAAACATGCTGGTGAACGGTCTGGAAGGCCGCCAGTACAAGATTGAAAACGGCCAATATGTGAAGACCACCGACTCCAAGATGCTGGTGGAATACGGCATGGGTGATTCCTCCCAGCTGGCTGTTCTCCGCGATAAGGTAAAGGGCTACGGCGGTCCGCTGTACCAGCTGCGCGATGAGCTGTACAAGAAGAATGCCTCCATTGCGGTTGCCAACCCGCTGCAATCTTACGTATCCGATACCTACAGCGAAAAAGGCTCCGAGCTGGACAAGATCATCGAGGACGCACGCATCAAGTTTATCATGGGTGAAATTGATGAAGCCGGCTTCGATGCGGCAGTAGCCAAGTGGAAGAAGGACGGCGGCGACAAGATCATTGAGGAGTATACCACCGCTTACAACAAAACCAAGAAATAATCATGATATAATGGAAGGCACCAAATAACGTGCCGGGGGTAGTGATAGCATGCGCAGATCCAGCTATTTGTTAAAACTAGTGTTGCTTACAATCGTGGTCGGAACTTTCCCTGTTCTGACGCTGGGCTGGTATTCCTATCACTACTCCTCCCAATCCGTGCTTGAGCAGGTGGAGGAGAGCAATACCCAGATTCTGAGGCAAAGCCAGCTGCGGGTGGAGCAAACCCTGAAGATGGTGGACTATTCCACCTCCCAGGTGCTGAGTGTACCCAGCGTGGCTGACGCCTTTCCCCTTCCTTTGGGAACAGGAAACCATGAGCTTATCAAAGATATCTATAACATCCTGACCTCCATTCAAACCTTTGAATTAGGTGTCAAGGATGTTTATCTGTACAGTCTTCAACAGGATTGGCTGATTACGAATGCAGGGCTTAACGACTATAATGATCCGGGTTTGAAGTCCATGATCCGCGGCTTTGTCGGTTTTCCCCAAGGCTCTCTATGGATCAGCGGTTTGCCTGCCCCCACTCAAGGGGAGGGCGGAATCGTCGATCTGAAGAATGCCATCATCAGTGTGAAAAAATGGCCGGTCAATGCCGCTAATCCAAGGGGATTGATCTGCGTTGTTCTGTCCGCCCAGCAGCTGAATCAGCAAATAGACAGTGAACGCCAGGAGGGCAGCATTTTTATACTCGATGGAGCCGGGCGGATTATCGCCGATACCAACAATGCCAGAATCGGCACGGTGGTGAACGATGTCCCCTATATTTCCGATATCAACAAGAATCCCGAGAATTTCGGAACCATCAGCGGCTTGGAGGGGGGAGAGAAGGTAACCGTCTCGTACCGGAAATCCGCCTATAATGGCTGGACCTATGTGTCGGTTGTTCCCACCTCCGCCTTTACCCGCCAAGCCACTGCCATCGGGCTGACCTCCATCCTGGTGAGTGTCGGCGTCCTGTCCGCCACTGTTCTTGTGGCTTTGGTCGGTTCGCGGAAAATGTACAGCCCGGTAGGCCGGATGTACCGCACCCTGCTGGAGGGCAAGGAGGGGCAGGACCGGAAAAAGGATGAATTCACCGCCATTTCGGAGCGGATCGAGGGGATTCTCACCGACCAGTCCCGGCTGCGTTTTGAAATCCAGGGCCAGAAGCATCAATTGACTGAGCTTCTGGTGCGGAAGCTGATGCTGGGCGAGGTGAAGGGACAGGAAATCCAAAACAGGCTTCCGTATTACGGCCAATCCCATGCGGAAAAATGGACGGTTATGCGGGTGCTGATGTTCCAGATCGACCGGCTGGACCCCAACCGGTTTACGGAAAAGGATATGGATCTTCTGCTGTTCGCCATCAGCAATATTGCAGCGGAAATCGTGCCGGAGGAGGAACGCCTGTCCCCGGTGGTGATCCAGGAATCCGTGGTGATTCTCGTCGGCAGTGCCGCCCAATCAGAGGAGCTGTTTAAGGAATCCGTCTTTGATGTGGCCAGCCGTGTCCAGGCTTCCGTGAAGCAATACCTGCAGATGGAAACCAGCGCCGGGATCAGCCGCTCCTTCAAGGAATGGACAGATGCCTCCCGCGGATATGAGGAAAGCAAGAATGCCCTGAAATACCGGGCCCGGCTGGGGGAGGAGGCCATTCTGTTTATCGAGGATGTCCAGCCCGACAAGGGGAAAAATCCTGTGTATCCCAAGGAGCTGGGGGATAACGTGCTGGAATGCATCAAATCCCTTGATTCCGAAGGCGCCAGGAAAGCCTTGTCCGAGCTGATGGCCGTGCTGTGGCGGCAGGATTACGACCATAACGATTACCAGCTGGCCCTGATCCGCCTGATGATGGACCTGACC
>JAEWAA010000036.1 GCA_023391955.1 Bacillota bacterium
ATATTCAGGAGCTGATGACCGCAGTCGATTATGATCTGAATCTAAAAATCGTGATCCTCAAAAACGGCTACCTGGGTATGGTCAGACAATGGCAGCAGCTCTTTCATGATAAACGCTACTCCTCCGTCAAAATCTCTTCCCCCGACTTCGCGGCCCTGGCCCGCACCTTCGGCGCCCGCGGCTATTATGCCCGTACCCGCTCCGAGGCGGAGTCCATGATCCGTGAAGCATGGGCCCAGCCGGGAGTGGCCGTGCTGGAATTTGATGTGACCGAGGAATTGAATGTGTATCCCATGATTCCCCCAGGCGGGGATGCAAGCCAGACCATCGAGCATGAATAACAGAATGGAAGGAGAATCCCCTATGGAAAAGATAAGTGTGAATCTCGAAAAGCTGTATTACGGATTTCCGGTGGTGTTGATCAGCTTTTATGATCAGAACGGCGTTCCCAATGTGACCACCGTCTCCTCCACCTACACGCTGAAGAACATGATGATGGTGGGTCTCAGCAGCAAGGGCTTCGCCGCCCAGCAGATTAAAGAAGTGAAGGACTTCGTGATTAACCTGCCCATGCGCACCATGGAACAGGAAATCGGCATCTGTGGCTCTCACAGCGGACGCGACGCCAACAAATTCGATCTGGCCATGCTGACTCCGGTCAAATCCTCTGTTGTGAATGCTCCCATTGTCGGGGAATGTCCCATTGCCATCGAATGCACCCTGAAGGATGTGATCGAAAGCGAGCATTTCGGCGGGTTAACCAACCTCATGGCCGAAATCAAAGGACGCTGCGCAGATGAAGGTTATCTGTCGGCGGAGGGCGGACTGGAGCTTTCCAGGCTTGATCCTATCCATTATTACGGGGACGGCAAAACAAAGGGCTTCAAATTCACCTTGTAATCCCGACCCTTACGAACCTCGCTTATCCACTTATCCGCTGGCCGGTTCTGCCGCCGGGCAATCCTGCTTGTTCCGATTGCCTGACGGCAAACCGCCTTCACCCTCTTATCTGCGATTACCGGTACACCCGGGTGATATACCCGCCGCAGCCGCATTCTCCCACATACACCACCTTCTCCACCGGCAGCTCCTTCTCCGCCAACAACCCTTCCAGCCGGGAAATGAACCACTCCTCAGGATTTCCCATGTCACCCGGTGTAATAATGTTCACATAATGCTCCTGCCTGGTCTGGGCCACCGCCTCTATGGAGGACTCCAGCATCTCCGCCTCTTCCCCAGGACCGTACTCCTCCTCCAGATTTAAGGACCAGTCCCCCTTATGCATGGTATTCAACGGAATCTCCTTCATTTCCCATTCCTCCATTCCAATACACAGTTTGTGCTGCCATTGTAGCAAATCTGCAGATAACGTTTGTGATCCGGCTCACGCGGCGGAGCGGAACGTCCCGGCCAAATCATAAAAAAACCGCCAGGCGGAGGCCATGGCGGTCTGTTTCTTATCATTCAAAAAAATTGCGGATATTGCTTCGCCATACCCTGCACCTGCTCCAGCAAACTGTTGGAATGCTCCGCCACAATGCTTCTCATAGCGCCTGCGTCCCGCTTCCGGATCGCAGCTACCATCCGCATATGACAGTCCATGTGGGACTGCTCGGCCCCGTACATTTTGCCGTACAGCAGCCGCACCCGATTATAATGGGAGGTCACCTCTTCAATGGTGAACCAGGACAATTCCTGTCCCGCTGTCTCGAAGATAAGCTGGTGAAACCGGTTATCCTTGCAGAAAAATTCGAAGAAATTCTTCTTGTCGGTATACTTCTTCTGCTTGCTGATCAGCTCCTGCATGGTATCCGCCACCAGTTCGCTGCACTTGAGGATGAATTCATCCACAACGGCCGTTTCCAGCGACGTCCGGATAAACCACTCCTCCCGGACCCGCTGCAGGTCAATCTTGGAGACCACGGTTTTGCGTTTGGGGTAGATCTCCACCAAACCCGACTGCTGAAGGCGCACCACGGCTTCCCGCACAGGTGTCCGGCTGACCCCGTAGCGTTCGGAGAGCTTCGGCACACTGACGTCCGTACCCGGCTCCAGCGTCATATTCATAATATCTTCCCGGATCTGGTTGTATGTGACATCATTCAACGAATTCGTGTTATTCATAATCCACGGTTTCCCTACACCTTCCTGAGCTCACTTCCAGAACGTCACGAAATATTTTGTGGGCACTAGCAGCATCATAGCCATAATACAGAAGAACATCCAGCACAAAAGGGGAATATTCAAGTCCGTTCAGTTCCTGTGTAAATGCCATTGCTCCAATTTCGCTCAGGGTACGTATTGTAGAGACATTTTTCCATCCCAGAAAATTCCATAAACATATTTTTTCTGTTCGGGTATAAATTTCCTGCTCGAATTGTTCTTCTACAAAATGAAACAATTCATGCCCCAAGATAGTATTTATTATACCCTTTTGTGTAAAAAGTTCAACTATCCCGGGGTCTTCCGCAGCCGTCAGACGGACCGCCTGATCCACTGGCTCCTGCATGATGATGATTTGATCCGGAGGGGAAAAAGAAGCGAACAAAACCCGTTTCCCCACCATGGATACCTCCCGAAACTCCACCTTCAGCTCCAGCTTTCCGGCGATTTCAGCCGCATCCGCAGTGCCATGCTGGTGAATGATCCGCCTGGCATATTCCTTGCCGCATGCGGTTGCCTTGGCTATCATCGCGTTTTGCTGGTCCGGTTGAATGCGTTTTTTGAGAAGTTCTCTGGAAAATGCATACCGTCCCCAGGTTTCATCATCCACCTGCAGTAATTGATGAATCATGTCTCTCAGCGTGATTTGCCCCTGCTCCTGCATAGCTTTCATTCCTTCCTCATAAAAACCCGAGATTAGAAGATGGCCGCCAAAACGTGTTTGAGCATCCAAGACATCCCTTTCCCGGAAGTGAGTGTCGCACGCGAATATTTGCTTACCACTATTACACCGGACAATCCTCTAGCTCTGCTTAATATTGGCCGCCACCACGATAATCTGCGTATCCGGCTCGAAGGTGGATACCTCTATGTCCATCAGCAGCTCCAGCTGCTCAAAATCGGAAGCCGAGAAGTCCATAATCCGCGCGCCCAGACACAGATAGAAGTCAGGCCGGGCAATCAGCTCGGTTTGATACACCGCCATACTTTCCCACAGCTTCTTCACGGCATCGAGGTAATCGCCTGCTGTGGTTTTGATGGCCATGCCCCGGCCACGCTGCACCTTAATGAAACCCTTGGTATCGAGGATCCGGATGGCCCCCGCATCCCCCGCCTTGCTGTTTTGCTCCCCGTAGATAGACACATATTTGGTTTTCTCCAAAAGCCGGGTCTGCTCCACAGAAATCCGCATATCGTTGGCCGCCAGCTGCCGGAGCTCTTCATCCGTACATTCCTTCAGCAGCTCGTTGGTTTTCACCTCGGTAGAGCCGGTGGCGATGGCGGTCACCTTGGAGGTCTGCGGGTCAATATCAATGTGAATTTCGATGCTCTCCGGCGTAGCCCCGCTTTGAATGGCCTTATTCATGGCCTCCACCTTCAGCGTACCGATCATCTCCTTGGTCGGGGAAGGAATGATCCGCTCCACCACATCCCGCACCATGGACAACGCCACACCGATGGATGAAATAACTTCCGCATTTTCAGGAATACTATACTTCAATCCCATTTTTTCGGCAAAATATATAATCAGGGAAGCTGCGCCCCCGCCAACGCCAACCAGGGAAATCTGATCCTTCTCCAGCTTGTACTTCTCGGCCAGGGACAGAATCACCGGCTCAATTTTGGCGTATGCCTTCTCCATAATTTGCTTTGCAATATCCTCTGCAGTGGTGCCGCAATAGTCGGCCAAGGCTTGCATGGCTTTCCGGGCCGCCTCCACATTGCCGTAGGAGAAATGCTCCTTCTTGACCAGCCCCAGCACATTGGCTGCACAGGAATTG
>JAEWAA010000054.1 GCA_023391955.1 Bacillota bacterium
GAATGATGTTTCCACGGCCGTGCTGATCGGCATCAGTGAAGACAGCAGGAATCTCGGCACGGACAGCAGCTCTGTTACCATCCGCGAGAAAGTAAGGGAGCAGGAATGGTTCAAGAAGGTTGTGGAAGGGGACGGTGCCGCAGTATGGCTGCCGACTATTCCCGAAAGCTATTGGGGCAACATCAAGGGCGTATTCGGCATGGGCCGTCTGTTGAAGGATATTCAAACCGGCAACAAGCAATATGTGCTTTTGATTGAATTGAAGGAAAAGATGCTTCATGCGGGACTTGAGAACCTGAACAAAGAGGGAGAAGCCCCGGTTGTCATTATCGATGAAAAGGGCAATCTGGTCCGTACGCCTGACCCGGCACGGGTAGGCAAGGCTTTTGATGTGACGCTCAGCGACGAGGATCAGAAGCTGGGGGTAGAATCCGCAGCCAACCGCACCATTGACGACAGGCTGACCATCTTCAAGAAGCTGTCTGTGTCCCCCTGGACGGTGGCGACTGCCGTTCCTGTGGATGATCTGGTGAAGGATGCCGAGAAAATTTGGAACCTGACGATTATTATGGTTTTGGTCGCTATGGCCTTTGCGGTGGCTTCGGGCTTCTTCGTAGCCTGGATGGTAGGCCGACCGCTGATCAATCTGCGCAATCTGATGCAGCAGGGTGAGCAGGGCAATCTGACCGTGCGGACACGCTTTACCAGCCGGGATGAGATCGGCCAGTTGGGTCAAAGCTTCAACCAGATGATGGAGCAGATCACCAAGCTGGTCCAGCAGACCAACCATTCCGCTCAAGAGGTGCTGAACAACTCCAATGTGCTGTTGAATGTTTCCAAGCAAACCGCCATCTCTGCCAAGGAGATTGCCGTAGCCACGGAGGAAATCGCCAATGGAGCGTCCAGTCTCGCGGTAGAGGCGGAGAAGGGCAATACCATTACCTATGAAATCGGCCTCAAAATGCGCGAGATGGCAAAAGCCAATGAGGAAATGAACCATGCCACCATCCAGGTGGAGCAGGTCAGCGAACGGGGCACCGTGTATATGGCGGATTTGATTGCCAAGACCAATGATACCGAGCAAATGACCCGCAATATGGTGGAAAAGGTGGATCACCTGAAGGAAAGCACCTCTTCCATCCGCAAGATCCTGGAGATGCTGAACAATATCTCCAAACAAACCAATATCCTGTCCCTGAACGCAACCATTGAAGCCGCCCGGGCAGGCGCTGCAGGCAAAAGCTTCATGGTCGTCGCAGATGAAATCCGCAAGCTGGCGGAGCAGTCCAAACAATCCATCGAGATTGTCGGCCAGATTACAGATACCATCCAGCGTGAAATCGATGAAACGGTAACCGCCTTGTCAGATGCTTACCCGGTATTCCAGCAGCAGATCACCTCCGTTAAGGAAGCGGATTTGATCTTCGGCCAGGTCCGGGGTCAAATGGATGGATTAAACGAACGGCTGAAGGGTGTCAACCTTTCTCTGGAATCGCTGGAAGAATCCCAGTCCACCCTGACCGATGCCATGAGTAATGTCAGTGCTGTATCCGAGGAATCCTCCGCGACCTCCGAAGAGGTGGCTTCCTTAAGCAATGAGCAGCTGAGTGTCAGCGAAGGTTTGGTGAAGCTGTCCGAAAGCCTGGAGTCCCTGTCTGTATCGCTGCAGGATCAACTGAAGAAGTTCACTGTATAAAACGAAATCATGACGGGCCAAAGTCCGCAGATGCTCCCATCCGGGAGAGCTGCGGGCTTTTCTTTTTGGAGGGGTATATCTCATTCAGGTCATTTATGGAAATATAAAGGAATTGTAAAGAGGATGATCCCCCGGATTGGATATTCCACCCAATCGTCCCAAAGTAGCCCCATAAACCCATCATCTGAGGAAGGGATTATTCATGTTATATGTGAAAGCCTTTACAATTGCGGTTGTATTCTAACCTTATCTGTACATAACCGGAGGGAGCTAACGATGAATATCAGAAAGAATAAAACCCAAAAAGGGAAAGTGATTATTACCGCAGCCTTGGCCTTCACATTAACAGCCGGAGCAGGCAGCGCTTTTGCCGCCTCTCTATCCGCGGACGCGACCAGGGAAAGCCTGCTGACGGCTTTGACCCAGGCGCTTCAGGTGCAGGATTCCGCATATGCCGGCTTTGTTGATGTAGAAGCCCATTCTTCCCAGGCAGCGCTGTTGGGCAAAGCCCGGGCCGCCGGTCTGATCAGCGGTTTTCCGGATGGAACGGTGCGGCTGCAGGACGCAGTTACCCGGGAGCAAGCGGCTATCATGATTACAAGAGCCAAGCAGCTGCAGCTGGAGCCTGCGGCAGCAGATGTATATCCGGACGCCAAATCCATTTCTAACTGGAGCAAGGGATATGTAGGCGCCGTTACGGCAGAAGGGTATATGAAGGCTCTTCCGGACGGCAGCTTCAGTCCCCAAGCAAAGCTTTCTGCCGATGAAGTAAAGAAGCTGGCTGAGCTGGTACAGCAGGAGCCGCATGTTAAGGTTCAGAGCGCCAAAGCCTTATCCGCCCATGAGGTGGAGGTGGTGCTGAACGGCAAGTTCAGCAAGCTGGAGCCGGGGGACATCCGCTTGACGGCGGCAACCGGGTTATGGACAGATCTGGACCCGAAGCTTACCCGCTATCTGACCGTAAAAAGTGTGAAAACCGAAGTGCGGGCCAATGGCCAGACTGTGGCAATCCTTACCATTGAGGAGGAGCTGGAGGCGGACGGGACCATTAAGCCTGCCCAAGCTCCGGCCGGAATTCCTCTTCTGAAGGCCGCTTATTACACCGGTGATCTCCAAAAGGATACTGTCACCGCCGATAACATCCTGACCTATCAGATTAATGGGGCATGGAGCAAGGAAACACCTAAGTTTGTGCTGGAAAAGGGAGCTTGGGACGGTGTGGAGAAACGCTCCAGCTGGATCAACGAAGCAGGTGTGGAGCTGGCGACCATCGATAATAACGGCACCACCGACAAAATCCTCTTCCTGTCGTACATGTACGGACAGACCAAGGATGAGAAGTACAAAAAAGCAGTGGAGGAAGCTTCCGATACCCTGCTGAAGATGCAATATCCTTCGGGGGGATGGCCGCAAACCTACCCGGCCCGGGGCAACTATTCCGATTATGTAACCTTCAACGATAATGCCATGGTCCGTGTTCTGAATGTGCTGACCATGATGAAGGATAAACAGTTCCCGTTTGACAGCGGTGTAGTGGAGGAGTCACTTGCCTCCCGTTTGCAAACCTCTCTGGATAAAGGGCTGGATTATATCCTGAAATCCCAAATCAAGGCCAACGGTGTATTGACGGCCTGGTGCGCCCAAAGCGACCCCGTGACCTATGAGCCCCGGCCGGCAAGAGCCTACGAGCATCCGTCCATCTCCGGCTCCGAATCGGTGGGTATTATCGCGTACCTCATGAGCCTTCCGGAGCAGACTCCGGAGGTGAAGCTGGCGGTGGAGTCGGCGCTGCGTTATTTTAATGATGTCCGTGTAGATGGAATGAAGCTGGATAAAAAGGACCCGGCCGGCATTTATATCGTTCCGGATGCCAATAAAACATTGTGGTACCGGTTCTACGAGGTTGGCACTAACAAGCCGATTTTCTCCGGCCGCGACGGCATCATCAAGCATAACCTGAACGAAATCGAGCTGGAGCGTATTACCGGCTATACCTGGGCGGGTGAATGGCCGGGCAAGATTCTGAAGCTGGCCGCCACCACCGGATATTATGAAAACAAGGTGTATGTAGGGGTTGTGGACACCAAGTCCAAGAGTGATCTGGGGCTTACCCTGGATAAAGGCTCGTTGACCGTTATTACCGGAGACGAATAACCGTTCGTCGTCTATAGGCAGGCCCCCCCTTATCCGAGGGGGCCTGTTTTGTTTTGGCTGCGGAAATGTTGCCCATACTGGAGAGGAAGAGAAAACAAAGGATGATGAGGATGGATAAGCGCCGCCTGTTTTTCATCCTGCTGGGGCTTGCTGCGGCAATTGCGGCTCTGGCAGGCAGGCTTCTCTGGCTTCAGACGGTCCAGGAGGTGGAGCGGGCCTCCACGCCGGTGGATCTGGTCCGCCAGTCTGTGCTGCAGCGGGAGCAGCGGCTTTTGCTGGATTCGGGGCGCGGGGATTTTTATGACCGGAACGGGGTGTCCTTAACGGGGGAAACCTACTCGGCTCTATTGGTGTTTCCTGTCTCACTGACAGCGTCTGTCAGCCAAGAGGAGGCCAATGCCATGGGCCGGGTGCTGGGCACAGATCCGGAAGCCTGGATCCGGTTCCGCCGGGAGCTGACGGTTCCCCGGTTCTGGACGGGCACTGCCGGGAATAAACCCCTGCCGCTCTCCCCGGGCACTGCACAGACCATCCGCAAGCTGCAGCCTGCTGCTGTAGCGGTGGTGCCCTTCAAGCAGCGGTATCTCCCCCCTTATGACGCAGCGCAATTGATCGGTTACATCGGGCAGAACCCGGAGCGGGTGAAGGCGGAGTTTATGCCTATGGTGGAGGCGGGCCGTCTGGCTTCGGACAGTCTGATCGGCGCAGCCGGTCTGGAAAAATCCTTTCAGCCCCTGCTGAACGGGTTGGGAGGCACTTTTCTTTCGTTGTATACGGACTCCCGCAATGAGCCGATTCCGGACATCGGCTACCGGCTTCACGCGCCGGAGAATGCCTATTATCCCCTGAAGGTGATGACCACTCTGGACGCCAGTCTTCAGAACGGATTGGAACAGCTGGCAGATGAGGCAGGTTTGATGAATGGGGCCATTGTGGTGCTGGATGCGCAGACGGCAGATATTGCCGGTATGATCAGCCGGCCCCGCTTCGATCCGGAGAGTGTTAATCTGCAGGACATGGGCTGGGCCATTCAGGCGCTGTTAGAGGCGACACCCGGCTCCATCTT
>JAEWAA010000074.1 GCA_023391955.1 Bacillota bacterium
GCCCTAATCCACCACAATGTAGCCGATCATCGGGCCATTGTGGTTTTTGTCGGGATGGGTCAAGCAGATCAGCCGGTAAACCCCTTCCTTGGAAGCCTGGAAGGTCACGGTGGTTTCCTTGCCTTTCTTCACTTCCCCCTTGATGCGGGTGCCTTCGATATAAAAGGGATGGCTGGCTCCGTTGACGCCGTACAGCACCAGGTTGACGGCTTCGCCTTTTTCCACGAATACGGTGCCCGGGTCCCACCGGTAGGCCTCAATGACAGTGCCGTCCTCCAGGGTGGATTTGGCTTCCGCCGTGACCATGTGAATGGTCCGGGGACCCTCCGGCTGGCCGTCAACCGGTTGGTCGCCGGAGCGGTGGAGCCGGTAGAAGAACAGCCCGCCCGCAAGGATAAAAAGAGCCAGGGCACCGGCCCACAGATGGCGACGCTTCAGCATGATTACCTTTGACATAGGGTTCACTCTCCCGTACAAGTATGGCTGTTAGGTGGATGCCCCCTGCGCCGCGGGGCACGTCCTACGCTTAAAACTATGCAGACGCCAAGCGGGATAGTACGGGGCCCTGTCCGGTCTGGCAGCAATTGGGTACTAGCCGGTTTTGTGATAGAATAGGATAGATCATCACCAATGGAATCCCCCAAAAGTGAAGAGATGCTTCGAAGCGAATACGGAGTACTTTTGGGGGAGCCCCCGGAATAATTACGTACAGCAAGACTTTAGAATGAAAACAAAATGTCCGTCAGGACCGGAAAAGGTAGGATGAAGATGGGAGAGCTTGTGCACCGCATTCTGGAAGTCATTACAGGTATGGGCTATTGGGGCATTTTGATCGGACTGGCCATTGAGGTGATTCCGAGCGAAATTGTTCTGGCCTATGCCGGATATCTGGCCTATCAGGGCGAGATCAATATGGTGGAGGCCGTGGTTTTCGGCACCATCGGCTGTCTGCTCCAGCAGATTGTGCTGTATGCCATCGGGATCTACGGGGGACGGCCCTTCGTGGACAAATACGGCAAATACCTGCATATCAAACCGAAGCACATTGATTTGACCGAACGCTGGTTCAACAAGTACGGGGCGGGTGTGGTCTTTACCTCCCGGTTTATCCCCGTGGTCCGGCAGGCCATCTCTATCCCGGCGGGGATTGCCAGAATGAACCTGGCGAAGTTCCTGATTTATACCGGGCTGGCCTCTATTCCTTGGGCTGTTTTGTTTATTACACTGGGCAAAAAGCTGGGCGAAAATTGGGAAAGCATCGACGAGAAGGCAGGTCCCTACACCCAGCCTATTCTCTGGGGCGCCTTGGGCCTGACGGTCTTATATGTGCTGTATAAAGTCATTTTCCGCAAAAAAAATCCAGCCGCCGAAGCGGATACCGACTCCCCGAAAGGCGGAGAAACCATCGCCGGCCGGTTGAATGCCATTGGCAGCGGCTACCGGGTGCTGCATGGCAGATCCATCAGCACCACCAACGCATCCCGGGAGTTTGCCCATCTGGTGGTCGGCCCTAACGGGGTGTTCCATGTGGAGGAGAAGGACTGGGACGGTGCCGTTACCTTTACTGCCGGTGGGGTGGAGCGGGGTAATGGAGGACATAAGGAGGACCCTACGGCACAATTATACCGCCAAGAATTTGTGCTGAAGGAGCTTTTGCGGGACAATAGGATAGAGGCGGATGTGACGGGGGTGCTGTGCTTTAGTAACCCGGACTGTACCTTAAGTGGGAAAAGCCAGGCTTTTGCTGCCGTGAAGCCGGAGCAATTGGCGGATGCCATCCGGAGCCATCAGACCAAACGGGGGTTAACTCCCGAAGAGGTGGACAGAGTGGCCAGGCTGCTGGAGGAATCCGGCTCCCCCATACGGTAAAACCTCATTAACCCAACAGATCAGGAGGAGATTCAATGAGCAAAAATTTGTATTCCCTGCTGGGAGCAGGCTTGGAGCCGCAGCAATTTATCGAAGGAATGACGAAGAACCGGGAGAAGTTCCAGGAATGGATGGACAGCTTCAGCTGGCAGGAGGAGGAGCGTGCTTATTTCGAATCCCTGCGCAACCGGGATGATCTGCGCTGCCTGATTCTGGCTGCCGAATGGTGCGGAGATGTGGTCCGTAATGTACCCGTGGTCCTGAAGGCTCTGGAGCCATCGGGCATTCCGGTGCGGATTCTCATTATGGAGGAGCATCCCGAGGTGATAGACCAGTTTCTGACCATGGGCGTCAAAGCGATTCCCATTGTGATTTTTACCGACGCGGGCGGGTATGTCCTGGGACATTGGGGACCGCGGCCCAAGCATGTGCAGGAGGCCATGACCGCCTTCAAGCTGGCCAATCCGGACCGGGAGGCGGCGGATTACCAGGAGAAGCTTGGGGAAGCACGCCAGGAAATGGGACGCCGCTACGGCGAAGGCACCGGGTATCACCGGATGATCGTGTCGGAGCTGCGTGAGCTGATTTCTTCCTTTTAATTTGGAAACGATAGATTCGTATTGGAGGCTGCCGCTTTGCTGAAGATTGAGACTATCCCCTTGGGGCCCTTGGGGACCAACGCCTATTTATTGACCAACACCGAAGCGGGACAAGCGGTGGTCATTGACCCGGGGACCAACCCCCAGCCGCTGCTCCGCCGTGTGCAGGACCTGGAGGTCACCGCCATTCTGCTGACCCACGCCCATTTTGACCATATCGGCGGGGTGGATGAGCTGCGGAAGCTGAAGGGCTGCCCGGTTTATCTGCATGATCTGGAGGCGGATTGGCTGACCACCCCCAAAAAGAACGGTTCCCTGATGTGGCCCGAGGTAGGCCCGCCTGTGGTTACCGATCCGGCGGAATATGCCCTGGACGACGGCCAGGTGCTGAAGCTGCTGGGTGAAACCTTTAAGGTCATCCATACTCCCGGACACTCCCCGGGCAGCGTGAGCTTTTTGTGGGGGGATATCCTGTTTGCCGGAGATGCGCTATTTAAACTTTCGGTGGGCCGCACGGATCTGCCGGGAGGCCATCACGAAACCTTGATGGATACCCTCAAGAACAAGCTGATGAAGCTGGATGACAGGGTGCAGGTTTATCCGGGCCATGGCCAACGGACCAACATCGGCTTTGAAAGAGCCAACAACCCGTATATCGAGTAAAGGTTTCATATTTTGTTGCGGGGGCTCCCCCAAAAGTAATCGGAATAGGCTTCGAAGCATCTCGTCACTTTTGGGGGAACAAAATGGTCGGACATAGAGGGCAGGAAGTCCACACGGGGTGGCGCCTATTTTGCCGGGAATGGGTGAATACCGTGTTTTCCAGTGATCTCCACCCATAGACTGTTGGTGTATCCCAACAACCTAAGGAGGTTCACCCATATGAATTGTGGAAATGTCAACAATATGCCACCCGTGGTTTCTCCTGCTTCCGTCAACGCCATGCCCAACATGATGCCTAATGTAATGCCTAATGCAATGCCCAATGCAATGCCGAACGTAACGGTTACGGAGAACATCTACATGTTCCCCTATGCCAAACCGAAGCCTCCGGTTTATTCCGATGCGGCCCTCATTCTGGTGCTGTTCATTCTTCTGGTTATCATCAGCCGTGGAGTCGGATTTATCGGCAAGTGTTAATACTCGCACGTCAAGAAGCCGCTCTTCCCAAAAGGAAGGGCGGCTCTTTATATGTTGGGTTAGCTGTTGTTCAGCTTGCGCAGCAATTGGCTTACATATCCCTGGGATATCCCCAGCATCTCCGCCAGCTCCTGCTGCCGCAGATTAGGCTTTTCTTTGAGGATATCCTCCACCTGCTTGAGCTTATCCGACTTGGAGCGGCGTCTGTCTTCCTGAACCGGAGGAGCCTGCACAGCCGGCCCTTGCTCCCGGTTATGTCTCAGCACCTCCTTAATGCAGGATCTGCAGATCAGCTGGTTGCGGAAGTGCACCAGGTCATGGGAATCCATACAAAACAGGCAGCAGTTGGACTTGTACCTCCGGACAATAATGGTGTTCTCATCCACGAAGAATTCGATGGGATCCTCCAGCCGGATGCCCAACAGGTCCCTGGTTTCCTTGGGGATGACGATTCTGCCCAGACTATCCAGCTCGCGTACGATTCCGAACGTTTTATAATTGCCGTCCATGTAAAAAACCTCCAATTTTATCCTGTTTCAACCGATCCGCTTGCGTCCGCGGCACGCAGGGCTGCAGAGGACGCTTCGTTTCAGTGCAATTATAACTTGCAATACCTTGTAATTAAACCCGACATTCATGCATCCGGTGTATGTAAATCATGCAGCTGCCCATGGTCAAAAAATCCCTCTATCTGCATCCTCATAAAGCCTGTTACCACCTGGGGCAACAGGAAACCGTCACCGGAGGGTCGATCTCTTTTAGGAAAAGGGAAGTGAATGGGCAATCATCGATATCTTGACTAGATTTTACCAAACCTAAGAGAGATTGTATATGGATAAGTGCTTTTTTTATACTTTTATTCTCGTTTTTTTTGCGCGAGGTTGCAAGCACTTTTGCATGGGTGCGAACGTGAAATGTGCTGAACATTTGACCGGGGTCATGTACAATATGAGTATATATTTGGAAATAAAGGACGTGTCTGGGTTGGAAGAACTGACTTTTGATGAGCTTTTTTCCCAATTGTTTATCGACGCTGTGAAAGAAGAAATGGAACAGGTAGAACTTCCGGAGGCTTTTGCGATCCAATCTTCCTGGGAAACAGTGGCGCGTCACCTGGAGCATGTTCATCAGAGGAGGGAAAAAAACAATGGAATTGCTGAGCAATGAGGTGCTGGTTCATTGTTACCGCGATGCCGTTCGGCTCGGGTTGGAGCAAGCATTCATAGATCTGCTGGCCATGGAAATGAAACGCAGAGATCTGGATAGCAGCACATCATACATTGGCAACAACTGCAAAATGGGTGCCTGATATAGGGCGTTGGCCGGAATGTTCCGGTCAACGCTTTTGTTTTGGGCAATTTCGGTGTACAATCTTCGATATGTGCCTTTTTTTACCTGCTTGAGAGCTATCCTTACACCGGGAGGAATATTAGTGTGAAAATTCGTAGCCTTTATCTGAAACTGCTTGTGTTTTTGCTTCCCTGTTTAATTCTTTCCTTCGGATTGGTCTCCGGGATCAGCTATTTCTTTGCCCAACGGTCTCTTTCGAATAGTGTGGAAGATACGGCCTTGGCCATCGGCCAGGATTATAGCCACCGGATTCAGGGCTTCATTAATGAAGCCGTAATCCAATCGGCTGACTTCGCCTCCGTTCCCGGCTTGCAGGATGTGAGCAACCTCTGGAATGTGGTGCATGTGCTGCAGGATAATAAAAAACGCTCCGGCTATCTGGAAAGCATGTTTTTTGTTTTTCCGGACGGTACGGGAGTGCGGTCAGACGGCACCTCCATGAGCATGGCGGATATGGATTTTTTCAAAACCGTCGTAGAAACCAAGCAGCCTGCCGTGTCCAGCCTGCAGATCTCCGCAGCGACGGGTAAACCTGCTTTTTACGTGGCGGTTCCGGTTCTGAACGGGGAGAAGCTGAACGGTGTGCTCACCGGTTCCTTTGCCTTGGACAAGCTTGCGGAGCTGATGAAGGGTTTAACCTTTATGGATACGGGTTATGGCATGCTGGCCGACGCCAGCGGCGATATAATCGTACACCCGGCAATGCCGGAGCTGGCCGGCAAGCTGAAGCTGACGGAGAAGGAAATTGCTCCTGAGCTGCAGGTCAAGCAAAAGCAGCTGGATAACCGGCTTCTGACGCTGTTTAAGTCCGCAGCGGATTCAGGCACCCAGATGCGGGGCACCTATAAATTCGTGGATGGGGTCACGCATATTTCCGTATTTACCCCTTTTGACCTCCCCGGAGGAAACCGCTGGATGATGATGGTCACCGCGCCGGAGGATGAGGTTAACCGCGAGCTGTCCAGCCTGGCCATCAGCATCCTGGTCATTTCTCTTTTGTGTCTGGTCCTGGCGGCAGCAGCCATTGCATACATAAGCCGTTTGATCGCCAAACCCATTACTGTGATCCGCGACGATTGCAACATGCTGGCCTCCGGAAATCTGCAGGAGCAGGCTCGCCAAATCCGCTCCGAGGATGAAATCGGCCAGCTTGCGGACGGGTTCAGGGATATGCGCACCACCCTGCGCGGTCTTATCACCCGGGTTTATGCCCAATCCGAGCAGGTGGCAGCCTCCAGCCAAGAGGTGACAGCCAGCGCCCACCAATCGTCTGTGGCCGTCAACCAGGTGGTGGAGTCCTTCAGCTCCATTGTGCAGGGGTCGGAGCGGCAGGCCGTTTCCGTCAACCGGTTGAACGAGGTAGCCGAGGATTTATTCGCCCACACCAGCCAAATTGCGGAGGCTGCCGATAACGCGGCGGAGGTGGCCCGCAAAACCTCCGAGTCGGCACACACCGGCTCCGAGACAGTTGCCGAAACCCTGGCGCAAATTCATGCGGTGGGCAGCGGCTCTGAAAAAATTGGTGCAGCTATGGATGAGCTGGACCGGAATTTCGCCGAAATCAGCAAAATTGTCGGCATCATCTCCTCTATCTCCGGACAAACCAATCTGCTGGCCTTGAATGCATCGATTGAAGCGGCCCGGGCAGGCGAGCATGGGCGCGGTTTTGCCGTGGTGGCGTCCGAGGTCAGATCTCTGGCCGAGGAATCCAGCGGCGCTGCCTCCCAGATTACGGCGTTGATCGCCCGCAACCAGGCCAGCCTCAGCCAGGCCCTGACCGTAACGAAGGACGGCAGAGATTCCATTGTGTCGGCGATCCGACTGGCGGACGAAACCAACCAGTCCTTCAGCCTGATCAAGGAATCCGTGCTGGGATTGACGGAGCAGGTGGCCAGCATCTCCCAGTCCATCGGCAAGATCGTCCGCGGAGCCGAGGTTCTGGCGGAAGCGGCCAAGGATACGGACGACGCCAGTCACACGGCGCTGATGGAATCCGCCGCGGTATCCGCCACCACCCAGGAGCTCTCAGCGGCTATGGAGGAAATCGCCGCCTCCAGCCAGAGCCTGGCCGTGCTGGCAGGGGAGCTGCAGGCGGAGCTGTCCAAGTTCTCTCTCTAAGCAATGTTACGGCAGCCTCAAAACCGGCACAGCCGGAATAAAGGCAGCCCCGCGGTTATTCCGGGGCTGCCTTTTTGCTTGCGGTTATCTTTTAAAACCCATGCGCCATCATAGCGTCGGCTACCTTCAGGAAGCCGGCAATATTCGCACCGACCACCAGATTCCCAGGTGCACCATATTCCATGGAGGCCTTCATGCTGGACAGGTAAATATCCTTCATAATCGACTGCAGCTTTATATCCACCTCTTCCATGGTCCAGGACAGCCTTGCGCTGTTTTGGGCCATTTCCAATGCCGATACGGACACGCCGCCAGCATTGGCAGCTTTTGCGGGAGCGAACAGTAACTTATTGTTCAGGAAAACCTCAATGGCCTCCAGCGTGGAGGGCATGTTGGCCCCTTCTCCCACCGCTCTCACCCCATTTTGAACCAGCAACTCAGCCGATTCTTTGTCGATCTCATTCTGGGTGGCACACGGCAGCGCAATATCACAGGGAATACTCCATATCCCGGAACAGCCTTCTGTATACACCGCATCCGGATGCTCCAAAATATAATCACGGCATCTCTTTTTCTCCACTTCCTTCAACCGCTTCAGCGTATCCAGCCGGATGCCGTCCTTGTGGTAGATATATCCGCTGGAATCGCTGCACGCCACCACCTTGGCTCCCAGCTGCATCGCCTTTTCGATTGCATAAATGGAGACGTTTCCTGAGCCTGATACAATGACCGTGCTGCCCTTGAAGGAAAGTCCCGCATCGCCCAGCATTTGATCCACAAAGTATACGGTGCCGTAGCCGGTAGCCTCCTTGCGGCCCAAGCTTCCGCCGTAGCCGATTCCTTTGCCGGTGAGCACACCTGCTTCATAAACACCCTGCAGCTTCTTATATTGGCCGAACATATAGCCGATTTCCTTGGCCCCAACTCCGATATCCCCGGCCGGGACATCCTTGTCCGGTCCGATATATCTGCTGAGCTCGGTCATGAAGCTTTGGCAAAAACGCATGATCTCCAAATCCGATTTCCCCTTGGGATCAAAGTCGGAGCCGCCTTTGCCGCCGCCGATGGGCTGCCCGGTCAGGGAGTTTTTGAAGGTTTGCTCGAAGCCGAGAAATTTGATGATACTGGCGTTAACGGAAGGGTGGAACCGGATTCCGCCCTTGTAAGGTCCGATGGAATTGTTGAATTGCACGCGGAACCCGCGGTTGACACGGACATTCCCGTTATCGTCCATCCAGGGCACCCGGAAGGAAACCAGGCGGTCAGGCTCAACCAGGCGCTCCAGAATACCGAGCTTCATATAGGACGGATTTTTGCTGAAGACAGGAATCAAGGAATGCAGAACCTCTTTCACCGCTTGATGGAATTCGGTTTCATGGGGATTCCGCGTCCGGACAGTTTCGAAAACAGTGTTCATGTAATCCTGTGCCTGTTGGGTGTAAGTTTGCTCTACATTCGCTGAAACAGTCAATGGGTCCACTCCTTCAATAATAAATGAAAGGCAATTTATCTTTCTTATGTTGTGTTTTCATTCTATAATTTAATAAATCATCGCTCCAATATTAAAATACGATATAGCTCATGTGTTTTGCGCATGAACGGGAGGTGCAGGATGGAGATTAGACAAATGCGGTATTTTATGGAGGTTGCCAAACGGGAGCATGTGACCGAGGCGGCGAAGGCTCTGCATGTCGCCCAGTCCTCCGTAAGCCGGCAGCTGATTAATCTGGAAAGTGAATTAGGGGTGGACCTTTTTGTCCATGAAGGCCGGCGGGTGAAGCTGACTCCCATCGGGAGAATCTTCCTGGAGCGTGTGGAGCAGGCCATGAATATGATTCACGAGGCGGAACGGGGTGTGAAGGAATACCTGGAGCCGGAAAAAGGGACAGTCCGTATTGCGTTCCCTATCAGTATGGCGGCTCATGTTCTGCCGACGGCTATTTTTGCATTCCGCCAGCGTTACCCGGAGACCAAGTTTCAGATGAGACAAGGACTTTATCAGGATTTAATCGACGGGGTGATAAGCGGTGATTTCAACCTTGCTTTAATTGCGCCCGTCCCGGAAGAGGAAACGAGAATCCAGGGGAAGGTCTTATTTACCGAAAATATCGTTGCCTTATTGCCGGCCCAGCATCCTCTGGCCAACCGCCCGGCCCTTCAGCTGCAGGAGCTGAAGGATGTGCCCATGGTAACACTGCCTGAAGGCACGATCTTCCGGAAGCTTGTGCTGCGTGCTTGTCTTAAGCTTGGGTTTGCGCCGGTTATTGCCTTTGAGGGGGATGATATCGACGCCTTGAAGGGACTGGTATCCGCGGGTCTCGGATGTGCGCTGATGCCGGAGGTCACCCTGATGGACAGCCTTCCCCGCGCCACTGTCAAAATTCCGGTGGTAAATCCCGGCGTGACCCGGACCATCGGGGTGATCTGTCCGGCCCAGCGCAAGCTGCTGCCCACAGAAGAATTATTTTATAATTTTTTGTCCGAATTTTATTCGAAGGAACATGATAAAAGAGAGTAAAAATGCTGAAAAGTGTCGAAATTTGCATGGGAAAACCGTACTATTCATACCGGAGATATGATAGAGTAATAGAGTTGACAAACAGCGAGAATGCAATGACGAAAGGACTCCGGCGATGAGAAAAAGTCTTCGTATGCAAATTTTGATCCCCTTTTTGGTATTGATTATTGCTGCCAGCGGGATCGTAACTTATCTGGGCTATTATTTTGCTACCCGGATGACAGTGGAAAACCAAACAGCAGGCAATGAAACCGCTATGAATTTGTTGAACGGGAACCTGGGCCTGTATTTGAAGGAGCATGAGCGGCTGGTGGAGATGCTGGCCGGCAATAACGAGCTTGCCCATGTCGTCCAAAACGGGCTGAACAGCAAACAAAACCAAACGCTGCTCCCTGCCGTGCGGGACCTTTTCCAGGAAGCCCTGAAGGCGGATGACCAGCTCACCAATGTATATGTGGGTTTGGGAGACAAGGGAATGCTGGTGGAACCGGCGGCAGATCTGCCGGATGGTTTTGACCCTACCTCACGGGAGTGGTACCAGAAGGCAGCGGCCCAGAAGGGCGCAACCGTATGGGTAGAGCCTTACATCGACACAGCCACCAAAACCCTGGTGCTGACCGTTTCACGGGCAGTCGTGGGGGACGGCAAGCTTGTGGGTGTTGTAGGGGCGGATTTGAAAATCGATTCCATTCTGGGACTTATCAATAGTGTGAAGCTGGGAGATACAGGGCATGTCTTTATGCTGGACGCCCAAAACAGGATTATT
This sequence comes from Bacillota bacterium, assembly GCA_023391955.1. Taxonomy (GTDB): domain Bacteria; phylum Bacillota; class Bacilli; order Paenibacillales; family NBRC-103111; genus Paenibacillus_AR. Next base: position 10,361 of record JAEWAA010000074.1, read on the forward strand.
TCCCACCGGGACAACGGCCAGATCGGCTCAGACCAAAGCGGCTCGGAATTTGTGCGGAAAATGCAGGAGGCCGGCGCCGTCGGCACTGTGCAGTACGAGAGTGACGGCAACCATAACATATTGAGCTATGT
>JAEWAA010000102.1 GCA_023391955.1 Bacillota bacterium
GAGCTTTTTCTGGCCTTTGTAGATGTAATGCTCAAAGCCCATACACGCCGCCCCTTTCGGATGCCAATACTATAACATGGGAAAAAAGCAAATGACAATGAGGCACTTTTGGCTGAAGGTCCCCTCAAAAAAGTTTGCAAATTGGACATTGACATCCGTTAACCGTTCCAGTAGATTTAGACTGACTGTTGTGTAATTGGAAGTATATTGAAATTAAATACCTGTACCATCAAGTTCCCCTGCCAACCGCCGGGGATTAAAAGGGAAGCCGGGTGAGAATCCCGCGCGGTCCCGCCGCCGTAATAGCAGAGCCGTCTCCACATATCCACTGGGAAACCGGGAAGGAGGAAACGGTGCTGACGCTAGAGCCGGAAGACCTGCTTGATGGTTGAAGCACAGAAGAGTTCTGCGAGCGACAGAACGTGCATTATTCCGGCAGTGGTTTTGCGCATTTTTTTGCGTACAGCCCTCTCGAAGCCACCTGTTATCCCGTTGGCTTGGTCCGGATTTGTGCCCGTTGGCTATCCAAGCCGCCCTGCCGCCGCAGAGGCGGTTTTTTCGTTTTGCGATTAACTTTCCGGGGGTAAAACCATGTCAACTGTTCAAAAGCGGTGGGTTGCTGCAGCTGCGGCCATAGCTATGCTGTTCGGGGTGGTGCCGGCGGCCAATGCCATGCACATTATGGAGGGGTATTTGCCTTTAGGCTACTGCATTACCTGGGGAGCGGTGTGTATCCCCTTTCTTGCCGCAGGGATTATTTCCATCCAGAGAATTGTCGAGCATAACCGCAAAACCTTGCTGATTCTGGCCATGGTGGGCGCTTATGCCTTCGTTTTGTCCGCCCTGAAAATCCCCTCGGTTACCGGCAGCAGCTCCCACCCAACTGGCACAGGACTGGGCGCCATTCTGTTCGGCCCGAGTGTGATGAGTGTATTGGGCATTATTGTGCTGCTGTTCCAGGCGATTCTGCTCGCCCACGGCGGCCTTACCACTTTAGGCGCCAACACCTTTTCTATGGCCATTGCCGGACCGTTTATTTCCTACGGCATCTACAAGCTTTCCTTGAAGCTAAAGCTTAACAAAAAACCGGCCATTTTCCTGGCGGCCTCCTTAGGCAATCTGTTCACCTACATCGTAACCAGCTTTCAGCTGGCTTTAGCCCATCATAACGGCAGCATCATGGAGGCATTTGTGAAGTTCGCCGGTATTTTCGCCGTCACGCAAATTCCTTTGGCTATTGTGGAGGGGATTTTTACAGTGATCGTCGTGATCGGCCTGGAAAGCTACGCCAAGCCTGAGCTGGGCGAGCTGCGTTATTACAAGGAGGCATAAGCATGAGCCGGACATCAAAAACAGTAATCGCTCTTTTCCTGACAGCGGTTGTCATTGCAGCCATCCCGCTCCTTCTCATAAAGGATTCGGAATTCGGCGGAGCTGACGGCAAGGCAGAGGAAGCCATAGCGGAGCTGGCGCCTGAATATGAGCCCTGGGCCCAAAGCCTGATTGAACCTCCTGGAGGGGAAACCGAAAGCCTTTTATTTTCCTTGCAGGCAGCCATCGGGGCAGGTGTGATCGGTTTTGGCTTCGGTTATCTGGTTTCCCGCAAAAAATACAAACCCATTCCAGAAGGGCATGTATGATTCTGATTGATAAGCTGGCCTATTCCTCCCGGCTCCGGCATAAAAGCCCCGGCCTGAAAGCGGCTTTTGCAGCGGGAACGCTTCTGCTGTGTGTGGCAGCGCATTCCTTTATTGTGTCGTTATGTATCACAGCAATGATGGGCTGTCTCACCGTTAGAATCGGGGGGACGCCCTTTCGGCGTTATTCACGGCTCATGCTGCTGCCTCTCGGTTTTCTCCTGATCAGCACCATTACCATTATTTTACACATGTCTGAGATTCCATCATCTGTTGTTTCCCTTAAGCTGGGCTCCCGTTATCTGGTTACGGATGCTCCCTCCCTGCTGTACGGCTTGAGGCTCGCGGCCACATCACTGTCTGCCGTCTCCTGCCTGTACTTTCTTACGCTGACCACCCCCTTGACAGATATTCTGGCAGTCCTCCGTTATATCCGCTGCCCTGCCCTCGTGATTGAACTGATGTTTCTGATGTACCGGTTTGTGTTTGTGCTGCTGGAGCTGGCCTCCTCCATTCAGCGGGCGCAGCAATGCCGTCTGGGCAATAAGGACTTTCGGACGTCTCTCCGAAGCATCGGACTGATGTCAGCCGTTCTGCTGCAGCGGGCGTTAAGCAAAGCCTCAACGCTCTATGATGCCATGGAAGCCCGGGGCTATAACGGACGGATTCAGGTTCTGGGCAGAACCTACCCTGCGACGAAGCGGGAAAAAGTATGGGTTGGTCTGTTCTTCCTCTTTTTCACCGGATTAGCGATAATATGCAATTTGTACGGAGGGATATGATGAACATGGACACACCTATATTGGAAGCCGTAAATCTTCATTATAGGTATCCGGATGGCACCTGTGCGCTTAACGGAGTCAATTTGCGGGTTCAACGCGGGGAAAAGCTGGCGGTTATGGGAGCCAACGGCTCGGGGAAATCCACCTTCTTCCTCTGCCTGAACGGGGTGCATCAACCAAGCGATGGCACCGTCTATTTGGACGGGGAGCCGGTACGCCATACGGCTAAGGGGCTAATGGACCTGCGGCGAAGAGTGGGGATTGTATTCCAAGACCCTGAGCATCAATTGTTCAGCGCCGACGTGTACGGGGAAATATCCTTCGGACCGATGAACCTGGGACTTGCGGAGTATGAGGTGAGAAACCGGGTGGAAGGAATAATCGGGGAGATGGGGATTACCCCGTTTCAGGATAAGCCGGTTCATTTTTTGAGTGGTGGCCAGAAAAAAAGAGTCTCCATCGCCGATATTCTGGTTATGGAGCCGGACGTGGTCATGTTGGACGAACCCGCAGCCGCTCTCGACCCTAAACATGCAGAGCTGGTAGACAAGATTATCGACGGACTGAGCGCCAAAGGAATAACCGTGATCCAGTCTACCCATGATGTGGACAGGGCCTTCGCCTGGGCGGATCGAGTGGCCCTGTTCCATGAGGGCAAGGTGCTGGTGAAGGATGCTCCTGCGGCAGTGTTCGGGAGCGAAGCGCTATTGCAGGAAGTAAACCTGAAGCAGCCTGCGGTTTTGAAGCTTTTCTATTCGCTCATTTCCCGGGGGATGCTGGACGGAAACCTGCCTCTCCCCCGGTCGGTTGATGAGCTTACCGTTTATATCGAACAAGCTGCCCTCAAGCAGGTTTGAAGACAGCCCCTAGTCCGTCAAAAACCATTCCATCGCAGTAACAAATTCTTGGGGGAGCTCCTCTACTTGCAGGAAACGTTTCAAACCAGCTGCAATTTTGGACCGGTCCTTGCCGTATACCCCTACCAAACGGGCCAGTTCTACATACCGGTCGACATCCTGATGGAACTCCACTTTTCCTACGGGGCTGGAATGCGATTCTACATATATATGAGCGTCAAAACGGAAAGCCGCATCAGTCAATCTTAGGAACTCGCCGCTGGTATACCTCCGTGGGCCTCCATAAACGGAGGGACCCAGAGCATCCCCCAGGAACAAGGTTTTATCCTCCCGGACATACAGATAGCAGGAATCCCCGGCATGGTCTCCGCCTACATGATGGATTTCACAGCTCACCCCACCCAGGTCCAGCTCCAGCTTCTTTTCAAAGAGAATATCCGGCTCCCGAATCTCAATCCTCCGTTCAGCCCCATACTCCAACTGGATATGAGCGGCACTGCTTTCATTAATAATCTGCTGCCGGATCAGATCGTTCAGGGTTTCATCCGACCAGTCCAGTCCCTTCAGCCGGCACAAACGTTCAGACGTTTCCTTTACACCGATAGCGGGTATGTTCCACGCGGACAGGCCGAAACTGTGATCCCAATGCCAGTGGGTCAGCACCGCAATATCCGGGAGGCGCAAACTCCTGTTGATTAGTTCCTCCCGAAACTGGGCAGCGTGGGCCGGTGAAGCCCCAGCGTCCATCAGCAGGGTCCGCCTTTCCCCAACGACGGTGGCAAGTATAGGCCGATCCGTCTCATGGTCCGCATGCATGATCCAAATGTGCTCGCTGATTTGTTCGAATTGGCTCATGGAGATGGTCCTTTCCTCTTCGTTTTTTCGTAATAGGATTATGAAGATTATATCATTTATGCGCATCTGTGCAGAGGCAGAATTCTTGGGAGACAAGGGTTGTATAAGTAAACTAATTAAACAACCGCTTCCGCGGCCTAACTACGACTATTAGTTTAATAAGAAAAAGAATCCTCATGAAATATTTCGGAGGATTCTTTGTAAATGATTTTATATCCGCTATCGTTCAGAAAAAAATTTATTCATATATTGCAAGTCTACTATACTGAATGATCTGCGTATAAGATCTCCATTGCTATCTTTTTGAATCAAAAGCATAATGATGCCAATCTCACCACGTTCATTCCAAAAATACATGGCATAATACCCAGGATGTTCTTCAATTGAATCCACAAAAAACACACTGGTAAAAGGAGAGAGAACATATTGGCCTGTACTATTATATTGAGGAATGGTATCTCGGATCATATTTTGAAGAAACTCTTTAATCTTCGTGTCATTTACTCCAGACATTATCGTCCCATATGTACCTTGAATTTCCGGCCGTTCCTTCCACAACTTTTCCGCATCCTGCTGAGTTATGTATAAATCATGTGTATTCTTTTCGCGGTACTTCAGGATACCTCCCGTATTTACACCCATCCGGTTCAGATCGATCACCCGGTAATACATGCTCATGTCCCCATAAAAGGTCATCAGTCCGTATTCTCTGCCCAGATACTTCATGTACATGGGAGTAGGGTTTTTCATTTCAATCTCCTGATATTCCGTGCTATCCTCCGGCTGTGCCGGTTGTCCTTCAAATCGGGAATTAATATATGCGGTATAAGAAGAATTATTCCAATTCACATCAGCCCCTAACAAACCGCTGATTTCTCTAATCGGCAAATAGCTGGTATCGTTATAAACCAGAATCGGGTTGTTCAGCTGTGCGGTTTTGCCGTCTACAATTAGCTTGAAATCCGGACGGAGAAATGCGTCCACCCGCTCGATTCCGTTGGATGCCGCAGCCCCTGCCGCAAAAGCGCCCGTCAGCAGAAATGCGAGCAGAGCAACCTTTTTCCGCTTGCTGTTCAAATCACGTCCACCTCACTTTTGTTAAACTTCTCCTTATCTTTATCGTCAAAAGCAGCCCGAAAATAAAGACAAAACAAAAAGCCTGCCTTTTCGGCAAGCTTTCCTTCCATTTTGACGCCAAAAGCCGGTTCCCGGTTCAATACCCGCTCATATTGTGCAGCTCAACTCCAGCCCCAGAAGCTCGTCAATAATTTGCCGCTGACCTAAGGGAGACCAGCTTTTTCCGATCCAGTTGGAGGAGATAAAAAGGCGCTGCTCCTCTCCCATCCCCTTCGTAGAGGCGGCCTGCAGCTTGGCGAACAAAACGGCTTCATCCGGCGAACGGTCAGGATCATCGTAAAGGAACATATCCTCCGCACCGGAGCGAAACAGCTCGCCCCACCCGTATTCACAATAGGCCTCATGCACCGGCACGCCGCTGCCCGGAGCAAGACCCAGTTCCTGGTACAGAAGCGCATTTAAGGGATGGCCGGTCATTCCCTGGACTCTGATTTTCGCACCGTACAGGCGGAGATAGCTGAAGCTCCGGCCGGCACTTTCCGCCGCAAGCAGCCTCCTCGCCATTGCAATACGCTGTTCAATCAGCCGTATGCTCGCTTTTGCTTCCTCTTCCCGTCCAACCAGCCCTGCCAACTGATAATGTACCTTACGCCAATCCGTGGAAAATTCCAGCATCACGGTAGGTGCAATCTGCTGGAGATCCGCGCTGAACCGCCGGTGGCGGACATCCGCCAAAATCACATCCGGCCTTGCTTTGCGAATCGCCTCCAATTGACGCTGCTGAAACTGGGCTAAGGTTTCCTCCTGTCCGGGTAAGCGGATATGTAAAAGACCGTTCATGGCAGAAACCGGCTCCACCCCGATAGAGCGAAGGCAATCCTCGTAACGCATACAGCAGGCCACCGCAATCCGCAGCTGCTTCCGCTTAATAAACATCGCTGGTGAAATTCCGGTTTCCCGCTTGAACACCCGGCTGAAATAAAACTCATTGCCAAAACCGGCGGCTTGAGCAGTCCCGCTCACAGTCGCATCCGGCTGGTTAAGCAGCAGCTTGGACTGATGAATGCGAATGCCATTCAGATAATCCACCGGCGTAAGGCCCATGGCCTTTTTGAAGCTCCTCGAATATGAGGTAGGTGTTAAGCCAGCCAGCTCAGCCAGGGTCTGCAGCCGGATTTTATCCCGGTAATGACGGTGCATATACGCGATGCTCCCGTCCAGAATGCCTTCTCCTGCAGCTTTGGCCGCCTCCGCCAGCATCTCCTGCGATATCGTCTGAAGAAAAGACGAAAAAAGCTGCTGCACATGCGGCTTGCCGGTACGTCCTGCCGCATCAAGCAGAGCCAGCCGCTCCAGCACCGGAGCAAAATCCGCCAGACGGATAAGCCCCTGCGGCAGATCGGCGGCAGCCTTAGGTTCACAGCTGCTTGTCCAGTGTTTGCCTTTTCGCCCCAACAACCAAGTCCTGTACAGAAGCACAGTGTATTCCATCTTCCCTTCCTGGGGATACAGCTCTGCCCGCATAGAAGGCGCAAGGTGAAACAGATGGCCGGTCTTCAACCGCAGTACCCGCCCATCCAGACGCAACAGCCCTTCACCCGAAGTGATCATCACCAGCATCGGGCAAGGAATCCGTCTCACCAATCCGCCTGACGGCTTCAAGCGCCGCTTAAATA